>JAJECB010000270.1 GCA_022822245.1 Gammaproteobacteria bacterium | reverse complement strand
GATGAGGCCGGACTCCATCAGGTCAACCACATCATCTGGAAGTATCAATTCGGCGTCGCAACCCGGCGAAAGTTCGTTACATCTCACTATCACTGCCTGTTCTACTGTCTTGACGACCGCAAACGCTACTTCAACCTCGACTGCCGCTTCTCGCAAAAGGAGCGAACCCCCAAGGGTGGGTCCGCGCGTTATCGCGACATGGAGGACGTCTGGATCATCAATCGCGAGTACTGGACTGGCGACATCAAGACTCCGACAAAGCTCCCAAGGGAACTTGTCACGAAGATCCTGATGTACACCAGCAAGCCCGGCGATGTTGTCCTGGATCCGTTTCTCGGTAGTGGTCAAGTCGCCGTGGTCTCGAAGATCCTGGAGCGACGATACATTGGATTCGAAATCGTTCCCGAGTACGTGTCCTTTGCTCGGAAGAGGCTCGATACGGGAGCCTACCGCATTCCGAGCAATGCGTCGTCTCGAAGCAACCAGAGGCCCAATGGGGGCTTGTTTGGAAGTGTCTGAGCGCCTGTGGACCCCGCTCGTTTGTGCATTGGAGAGATTCCCCAGAGCATGGGATGGCAAGGCCGCCATTCTGGATCTCAGGGACGCAGACTTCAACTGGCGACAGATGGAGTGGATTGGGTGGTACTTCGAGCTTCTGTGCAAACAGCGGTTGTCGCCCTGGATGCGGATTCCAGGCCCGAGGCACAAGAACGTCGAGTTCGACGCGTTCCTGGAGGTTCCGTGGGACTTCAAGGCGCACGTCACGAGAGGCCCCAAGGGTCAGGCGAAGCACAGCGTGATCATCAACGACAAGGAGGCCGTGGACTGGGCAATCGATCGCTACGGCCGCATGGGTTTGATCGTGGCGAGCGGTCTTGCTGCATTCAACGACGAGGATCGGTCTTTCTGGATGTGGCATAACGAACTGAAGGGTGGTCTCTCAGCGTACGAGATGGAGAGAAGAAGGCGGAAGGCGCCGAGCCGTCTTCGCAAGATGTCACTGGACGTCGTGGACTTTCGGCTCTACCTGCTCGACTCCGAGAACAAGAGCCTTCTCGGTCTTCACCGTCAGGGACGGAATGCCGACGGAAGTCCGCGGAGACCGAAGTATCAGATCGATCTCCGAAGAATCGAACCGGTGGCCGTCGTTGGCTCTGAAACGAAGAGCGTGTGAAGTCGTAAGTCAGGTGTAGCATCGACCCCGATGCGCGTGCAACGGCTTGCACCGCAAGAGCCTCGTCGCGTACCCGTCAGCGCGGTTCCGATGCCGTTGCTCGGCCAGAGCCTGTTCCCGTTCCTCGGTCGCAAAGCGAACTTGTTCCTCGCTGGCCGCGACGCGCTTGTGAGCCGCATCCGGCACGCCAGAAGCGGCGCCGGCTTCGGAAGGAGCGCCGTTCATGCTGGATGCGCCCGGCACCACTCGAGGATCTTCCGGTAGGAGAACTCGATCAGCTCGTCGGGGATTTCGGGATTCCGCCAGCCCGCCCGCCTGCGAGTCAGATGCCACGGCGAGCTGTCGGCGTGCGTCAGGGCGACGAGTTGCCCCCCGGTCAAGGGGCCATAGCGCTCGACGGTGTCCTTCATGACAAGGACTTCATCGGCGTCGAAGACCTCCTCGTTCTCCCTCGGCGCGGGGAGATCGGAGAGCCGGACCCGCCCGGCGCCCAGATGCTTGAGGGCGTGATAGAGGTCGGGGAAAACCGGACCGTAGCGCCACGCCTGAATCGGACCGCGGACCAGCGGCATGCCGTGAAGACCGAGCATCCAGCCGTGGCACAGGAAGACGATCTTGTGGAGCTTGATCGGCGTGAGCGCGAATCCCTGCGCATCCGCCTCCTTCACGATGAAGCGGGCGACTTCGATCGGCGAGTGAGCGAACGGGTTGTCCTTCTCGCGTCGCCAGAACACCAATGTCGAATCCTCGCGGCCGTCTGCCGCAAGGCGAGTGTAGCGAATGGGGACGGGCTCGATACGGACCGACGCAGGACGTTCCGCCACCGACTGCGGCGCGTCGGGATCAAGCCGAGGAGGTCCGGCTCAGGCCGCGACGAAGCGCTCGACGGTGATCTCGCCCACGCGGGCTCGCGCCTGCCAGAGGTCGTGGGCCATCTGCATGCGCAACCAGGTCTCCGGCGTCGAGCCGAAGGCCTTCGCGAGCCGGATCGCCACCTCGACGGAGACGCCGGTGTGACCGTTCACCAGTTCCGACAGCGCCTGGCGAGTGACACCGAGACCCTGCGCTGCCCGGGTCGCGGTGAGCCCGAGCGGCTCGAGGCACTGCCGTCTCACGACGCCGCCCGGATGCGGCGGGTTATGCATGGTCATGAATGTTCTCCTCGTAGCCGATGGCGCACGCGGTCCGCATCGTCCGCCGAGCCGCTGTCGGATCGCCTCGTTTCCGCGCCCGGATACACGTATCATGCTATGATACATATCGGTCATGATCGTGAGTACAAGGGGCAAGCTCGCGGCCGACGCCGCCCGGGATCGTTACGGAAAGCGGTTTCCGGCGGACCTGATCCGGCGAACGCGATCTCTCCTGGCAGCGATGGACGCCGCCACGGCTCTCGACGATCTGAGGTTTCCACCCGGGCGGCGCCTTGAGCCACTCCAGGGGCGGAGATTCGGCCGGCACTCCGTCCGCATCAACGACCAGTGGCGCGTCTGCTTCGTCTGGACCAGCGAGGGGCCCGCCGATGTCGAGATCGTGGACTGTCACTGACAGGAGGCGAAAGATGACGCTGATGAAGAACCCGTCGCATCCCGGCGAAGTACTCGAAGAGCTGTTCCTGGAGCCACTCGGCATGAGTCCGATCGCTCTTGCGAAGCGGCTTCACGTGCCGAGAACCCGCATCGAGCGACTCGTCAAGGGACAGACATCGCTCTCCGTGGACACGGCGATGCGGCTGGAGAGGTTCTTCGGCCAGACCGTCGAGTTCTGGATGAACCTGCAGCGCGCCTACGACATCGCCCGCGCCCGCGAGACAACGGACCTGTCGGACATCGAGCCGCTGTCCGCAGCCTAGATCTGCGCCCCGGATACGCAGCGCATCCGTCGGAGACCCGAGCCGGATTCATCCGCGCGCTCGGCGCCGGGCCGATGGCGCGGGATCCACGGGAAGCAGGCGCCTCCGGCCCGACTACACTCCCGGCCCGCCGACGATGCTGTCTGTCCTGGAAGAAGTCGTGCGGCGGGCGGCAGCCGAGGCCGGAGCGCCCGGCTTCGATGTCGTTTCGGAGGCGCCTCCTTCCCCGGCGCTCGGGGATGTCGCGTTCCCGACCGCGTTCGGGCTCGCCCGGGTGCTGCGGCGGCCCCCGCGCGCCATCGCGCCCCTTCTGGCCAATGCTCTGCGGGAGCGCCCGGAGGTCGCCCGGGTCGAGATCGCCGGCCCCGGCTACGTCAATGTCTTCGTCCGCCGGCGGGCGTGGCTCGCGGCCGCCGAGACGCCCCGCGACCCCGAGCCGGTGGATGGAGTCCACATCGTCGAGCACACCAGCATCAACCCGAACAAGGCGGCCCACATCGGCCACCTGCGCAACGCCGCGCTCGGCGACTCGTTCGCCCGGATCCTGCGCTACCTCGGGCGCGACATCGAGGTCCAGAACTACATAGACGACACCGGGGTGCAGGTCGCCGACGTGGCGCTCGGGTTCCACGCCCTTCGCGGCGCGAGCGCGGCCGATGTCCGGGAGCTCGCCCGGGCACCCCGCTTCGACTACCTCTGCTGGGATCTCTACACCGAGGTCTCGCGCTGGGTGGAGTCGGACCCGGAGGCGGCGACGCTGCGGCGGGAGGCGCTCCACGGTCTGGAGCACGACGAAGAGCCGTGGGCCGGCATCGGCGCGGCGGTCGCGGAGGCGGTCGCCCGGCGACACCTCGAGACGATGGATCGCATCGGCGTCCGCTACGACCTGCTCGCCTGCGAGAAGACGATCGTGCGGCTCTCGTTCTGGGACCGGGCGTTCGAGCTGCTGCGCGACGCGGGCGCGATCCGGCGGCCGGACGAGGGCCGGAACCTCGGCTGCTGGGTCATGGAGACGCCGCTCGCGCAGGACGGGCAGAAGGTCATCGTGCGATCGAACGGCACCGTGACCTACGTCGGGAAGGACATCGCCTACCAGATGTGGCAGCTCGGGCTCCTCGACCGCGAGTTCCGCTTCCGGCGGTTCTTCGACTACGGCGAGGCGGCGAGCCGGGCGGCCTGGATCACGACGGACGGCGAGGGAGACGCGGATCCGCCCCGATTCGGCCAGGCGGCGCTCGTCCACCACGTGATTGACGCCCGCCAGGCCTACCCGCAGCAGATCGTCCAGGAGTCGGTGGCGAGGCTCACTTCGGAATCCGACCGGGAGCGGACCCGGCACTTCTCCTACGAAATGGTCTCCCTGACGCCGGCGACGGTGGCGGCGCTCGGTCTCGCGGGAGCCGCAGCCGGAGACGGCGGCGCGGTCGAGGTCTCGGGCCGCAAGGGCGTCGGGGTCAAGGCGGACGACTTCCTCGATGCGCTCATCGAACGCGCCCGGGGGGAAGTGGCGCAGCGGAACCCCGAGCTCGAGGCCGGGCAGCGCGACGAAGTGGCCCGGGACATCGCGGTGGGAGCGCTCCGCTACCTGATGGTTCGCGTCACCAAGAACCAGCCCATCGTGTTCGATCTCGAGGAGGCGCTCGCCTTCGACGGCGCCACCGGGCCCTACCTCCAGTACGCCGCGGTGCGGGCCCGGAAGATCCTCGGCCGCGCCGCAGCGCCCCTGCCCGAGCGGCTCCCCGCCCCTCCCCCGGACCTCGACGAGCAGATGGCCGCCCTGGACGAGGGCGAGGCCGGGGATCTCTGGGTGCTGCTTCGGGAGGCCGCGGGCCTCGGCGCCGCCGCCGCCCGCGCCGCCGAGCACGAGGATCCCCAGGTGCTCGCCCGCTGGGCCTACGAGGGCGCGCAGCGGTTCAACGCGTTCTACCACCGCTACCCGGTGGCGACGGAACCCGCTCCGGCGCTCCGGGCGCTGCGCCTCTTCGTCGTCGAGACCTTCTTCTTCCAGCATCGCCTGGGGCTGGGCCTTCTCGGGATCCCGGTGCCGTGGCGGATGTGACGCCGCCGAGGCGCCGGATGCGCCTGCGGTCCGCGCTGCGGCTGACGCGGACCGCGGTGATCTCGGGGGCCGTCGCCTGGGCGCTGCTCACCTTCGTCGGGCAGGTCTTC
>JAJECB010000194.1 GCA_022822245.1 Gammaproteobacteria bacterium | reverse complement strand
CTCCGCCTCCTCGAGGTAGTGGGTCGTGAGCAGGACCGTGCCGCCGCCCGCGTGGAAGGCGCGGACCGTGTCCCAGAGCAGGCGGCGGGCCTCCACGTCGAGACCCGTCGAGGGCTCGTCGAGGAAGACGACCTCCGGATTGCCGACGAGGGCGAGCGCGGTGCCGAGCCGGCGCTGCTCTCCGCCGCTCAGGCCACCCACCTGCCGTTCGGCGAGGTCGCCGAGGCCGAAGCGCTCGTAGAGGCTCGTCTCGGGCATCGGATCGGGGTAGTGGGCGGCCACGAACGCGACGACCTCGCGCACCTTGAGCCCGGACGGGAACGCGGAGACCTGCGGGGTCGCGCCGATCCGGCGCCGGATTCGCTCGTCGCGCGGCGAGCCGCCGAGGAGGCGCGCTTCCCCGCGGTCGGGCAACCTGAGCCCGAGGAGGAGGCTGAGCGCGGTCGTCTTGCCCGCCCCGTTCGGGCCGAGGAGAGCGAGGAACGCCCCCCGGGTCAGAACCAGGTCGAGCCCCGCCAGGGCCGGCCGATCGCCAAATGCCTTCGCCACCCCGCGAAGCTCCGCCGCCGCCTCCGCTCCCCGCCGTTCCCGTCGCGTCATTTCCCCCTCCGGGTTGACCGGCACCCTCCTCGTGCGGGGCGGCGGCTGGCGTCGACCCTCGCGACCCCGGCGCCGATTGTGCATGGTTCTCGGCCCGGCCCCCGGACGCGATGGGTGATCGCATTCCCGGGAGCGCACTCGGGGTACTCCTGGGAGGCGCCCTCCCGACTCGGGCCCTGCACGCAATCAGGATCCTACTTCGCCGCTTCGCCGGAAGGGTCGGTGAAGGGGCAGGCGGCGAGGTGGCCGTGTCCGAGGTCGCGGAGGGCGGGAGGGTCGTGCGCGCAAGGCTCGCTGGCGATCGGGCAGCGGGTCCGGAACACGCACCCCGAGGGCGGGGCGAGGGGCGAAGGGAGGTCGCCCCCGAGCACCGCCGGGCGGCGCCCCCGCTCGACCGCCGGGTCCGGGATCGGGGCGGCCGCGACGAGGGCCCGGGTGTAGGGATGGCGAGGGGTCCGGACGAGGTCGCGGGCGGCGGCCGTCTCCATCACGCGGCCGAGATAGAGCACCATGATCCGGTCCGAGATGTGCTTCACCACGGAGAGATCGTGGGCGATGAAGACGAGCGCGATGCCGAGGTCGCGCCGGAGGTCGCCAAGCAGGTTGATGACCTGCGCCTGCACGCTCACGTCGAGGGCCGAGACCGGCTCGTCGCAGATCACCAGGCGCGGCTCCACGATGAGGGCGCGGGCGATGCCGATGCGCTGGCACTGGCCGCCCGAGAACTCGTGCGGATAGCGGTTGAGCTGCCCGCCGAGGAGGCCCACCCGCTCCATCATCTCCGCGACCCGCGCCCGCACCTCGGTCCGCCGGAGCCCCGGCTCGTGGGTGACGAGCGGCTCGGCGATGATCTCTCCCGCGGTCATCCGGGGGTCGAGGGCGGCGAGCGGGTCCTGGAAGACCATCTGGATGTCGCGGCGATGGCGATGGCGCTCCCGCGGCGCCATCGCGAGCAGGTCCTCGCCGCGCCAGAACGCCCGCCCCCCGGATGCGGGCACCGTGCCGATGAGCGCCCGGGCCAAGGTCGACTTGCCCGAGCCGCTCTCCCCGACGATGCCGAGGGTCTCGCCCGCGCCGAGGTCGAAGCTCACCTCCCGCACCGCCTTGAGCGGACGGGGGCGTGCCCAGGGCGGGTTCCCCCGCGGGCGCACCGCGAAGGTGACCGCGAGGTCGCGGACGGAGAGCAGGAGCGGAGGCGCGCCCGCGCTCATGCCCCCTCCCCCTCCTCCTGCCCCGCCGCCGCCCCCGCTTCCAGCGGCCGATGGCAGGCGATCCGACGGCCGTCCGAAGCGAGCGCGACGAGCGCCGGCCGCTCCCCCTCGCAGCGCTCGACCGCCCGCGGGCAGCGTGCCGCGTACGGGCAGCCCGCGGGAAGGCGGCCGAGGTCGGGCGGGTCGCCGGGGATCGCGGGGAGGCGCTCGTCGTCGCGGTCGAGCCGGGGCACCGCCTCCAGCAACCCTCGCGTGTAGGGGTGCCGCGGCGCCGCGAACAACCGCTCGACCGGGCCGCTCTCCATGATCCTCCCGCCGTAGAGGACCACCATCTCGTCGCAGCTTCCCGCGACGATGCCGACGTCATGGGTGACGAGGATGACCGCGGTGCCGAACTCCGCCCGCACCTCCGCGAGGAGCCGCATGATCTGCGCCTGCACGGTGACGTCGAGGGCGGTGGTCGGCTCGTCCGCGATGAGGAGGCGGGGGCGGCAGAGGAGCGCCATCGCAACGAGCACCCGCTGGCGCATGCCCCCCGAGAACTCGTGCGGATACATGCCGATCCGCGCCCCCGCGTCGGGCACCTCCATCGCCTCGAGGAGGCGAACCGACTCGGCGAGGGCCTCGCGCCGGCCCATGCCCCGGTGCAAGGTGAGCACCTCCGTCATCTGGTCGGAGACCCGCATGTAGGGGTTGAGCGCGGTCATCGGGTCCTGGAACACCATCGCCATCCGGCTCGCCCGCACCCGGTTGAGCGCCGCCTCCCCCGCGCCGAGGAGCGATACCCCCTCGAGCTCCACCGACCCGGTGGCGCGGCCGTTGCGGGCGAGGAGGCCCATGATCGCGAACATGAGCTGGGTCTTGCCCGAGCCGCTCTCCCCGACGACCGCGAGCGACGTGCCCGCCTCGATGTCGAGGTCGACCCCGTTCACCGCGTTGACCGGGCCGTCGCCGGTCTCGAAGGAGACGGTGAGGTCGCGCACCCGGAGCAGCGCCACGGTGGCTACCGGTCCTTCGGATCGAGGGCGTCGCGCAGCCCGTCGCCGAGGAAGAAGAGCGAGAACAGGGTCACCACGAAGAACGAGAGCGGGAAGAGGAGCTGCCAGAGGGTGCCGTACTGCATCTGGCTCGCGCCCGCGTTGATGAGCGCCCCCCAGCTCGTGGCCGGCTCCTGCACTCCGAGCCCGAGGAAGCTGATGAAGCTCTCGTAGATGATCATCGAGGGGACGAGGAGGGTCGCGTAGACGACCACCACCCCGAGGAGGTTGGGGACGACGTGGCGGAGGATGATCCGGCGCGGGCGCACCCCGATGGCGACCGCCGCCTCGACGAACTCCCGGTTCTTGATCCCGAGGGTCTGCCCCCGCGCGATGCGCGCCATGTCGAGCCACGAGATGAGGCCGATGCCGACGAAGAGCATCACGATCGAACGGCTGAAGACGACCATGAAGAGGATGAGCACGAACATGTAGGGAATGGCCATCAGCACGTCGACGATGCGCATCATCACCGCGTCGAGGCGGCCGCCGAAGTAGCCCGCCGTCGCGCCGTAGAGGGTCCCCACGACCACCGAGATGAGCGCCCCGACGATGCCGACCGCGAGCGAGATCCGGGTCCCCTGCACGGTGCGCGCGAAGAGGTCGCGGCCGAGCTCGTCCACCCCGAACCAGTGCCCGTTCGCGAGCGACGGGGCGCCCTTCTCCGCGACGCTGCCGAGCATCGACCAGTCGATCTCCTCGTTCGACCACGAGGCGGCGAAGCCGCCGAAGAGGGCGAAGGCGGCGACGAGCGCGAGCACCGCAAGGCTCGCCACCGCGGCGCGGTTGCGAAGGAAGCGGGCGCGGGCGTCCTGCCAGAGGGACCGCCCGTCCGGAGCCGGCGCGGCGCCGGCCGCATCGGCCAGGGCCGCGACGGTGCGCCGTGCGAAGAAGGGAGTCATCGTCAGCGGGAGTCCATCGCTTCAGCCCGGAAGGATCACGGTCGTCTCCGGGTCAGTACCGGATCCGGGGGTCGATCCAGGCGTAGAGGAGATCGGCCGCCAGGTTGACGAAGACGGTGAGGGCCCCGGCGAGGATGGTGACCCCCATGATCACCGGGTAGTCGCGGCCGAGGGCCGAGTTGACGAAGAACTGCCCGATGCCGCCGGTCGCGAAGAAGACGTCGATGACCACCGAGCCCGTGATCATGCCGACGAAGGCGGGGCCGAGATAGGAGACGACGGGGAGCATCGCGGGCTTGAGGGCGTGGCGGAAGACGACCCGCCGCCCGGGGAGGCCCTTCGCGCGGGCGGTGCGGATGAAGCCCGCGTTCAGCACCTCCAGCATGGAGGAGCGGGTGATCCGGGCGATCGAGGCCATGAAGGAGGTCGAGAGCGCGATGACCGGCATGACCACGTAGGGCCACTGCCCGCCCTGCCAGCCGCCCCCGGGGAGCCACCCCAGCCAGAGGGTGAAGACGAGGGTCAGGATCGGCGCGAGGACGAAGTTGGGCAGCACCTGGGCGCCGATCGAGACCCCGACCGCGAGATGGTCGAGCACGGAGTTGTGGCGGACGGCGGCCGCGACCCCCAGCGAGACGCCGACCAGCACCGCCACCGCGAACGACCACGCCCCGTAGGTGAGGGTGACCGGAAAGCCCTGGCGGATGATGTCGTTGACGCTCCGGTCGGTGTACCGGAACGACGGGCCGAAGTCGAACTCGGTCACGACGGAGACGAGGTAGCGCCAGATCTGGACGACGAGGGGCCGGTCCAGGCCGTACTTGCGCTCGAGGTTGGCGAGGATCTCGGGCGGGAGCGCGCGCTCGGTGTCGAACGGCCCGCCGGGGGCCGCGTACATCAGCACGTAGGAGACGACGATGAGGACGAGCAGGGTCGGCACCGCAACCGCGAGCCGCCGCAGGAACCAGGCGATCACCCGCCGACCCGGCGCACCGTCATGCGCTCGCGGGCCGCGACCGCGTCCGCGGCCGCGTCCGGCCGGGACCCGGCGCGAGCCGGGA
>JAJECB010000400.1 GCA_022822245.1 Gammaproteobacteria bacterium | reverse complement strand
CGGCAAGCAGTTACCGCCACGATCTCATCGGATTTCTCTTCGGCGACGTGCTGGCCGTGACCGCCTGGGACCTCGCCGTCATCTGGGGGGGAGGCGCGGCCGGCCTCGTCGTGCTCGCCACGATCTGGCGCGGGCTCGTGGCTGCCACCCTCCATGCGGATCTCGCGCAGGCGGAGGGCATCCCGGTGCTCCGCCTTCAGGTGATCTACGTGGTGCTGATGGCCGCGATCGTGGCGGTGGGCATGAAGGTCGTCGGGGTGCTGCTCATCGTCGCGCTCGCGATCATTCCCGCGGCGGCCGCACGTGCGCTGTCGCGTACCCCCGAGCAGATGGCGATCGTCGCCTCGATGATCGGAATCGCTTGTGGAGTGCTTGGTCTCTTCGGCTCGCTCTGGCTCGATACGCCCTCCGGGCCGTCGATCGTGGTGGCCGCGATGGTCATCTTCTTCGCGAGCCTCGCGGTCCGACCGTTCGCGCGTACCTTCGGATAGACCCGGCCGGAGATGGCCGTCCGGCCGTCCGGAGGCCGCTCCCGGTCTGGAACGAGGAACGCCGACTCAGTCGCGCGGGAGGACGTGCTTGAGGATCTTGCCGGTCGCGTTGTGGGGCAGCTCGTCGAGGAAGCGCACCTCCTTCGGCACCTTGTAACGGGCGATGCGGTCGCGGCAATGCTCGACGATCGCGCCGTCGTCGAGGTTCGAGCCGTCCTTGAGGACCACGTAGGCGCGGCCCACCTCGCCCCACTTCTCGTCCGGGATCCCGACCACCGCGTTCTCGAGCACCCCGTCGAGCTCGTAGATCGCGTTCTCGACCTCCACCGGGTACACGTTCTCGCCCCCCGAGATGAACATGTCCTTCCACCGGTCCACGATGTAGAAGTAACCGTCCCCGTCCACCCGCGCCGCGTCCCCGGTGTGGAACCATCCGTCCCCGGTGAACGAATCGCGGTTCGCCTCCGGGCGGTTCCAGTAGCCGGGGGTCACGTTCGGGCCGCGGATCATCAGCTCCCCGGTCTCGTCCGGGCCGAGGGTCCGGCCCTCGTCGTCGACGACCTTGAGCTCCGAGTACATGACCGGGAGGCCCGAAGAGCCGGCCTTCGAGAGGGTGTGCTCCGCGTCGAGGACGAGACCGAGCGGGCCCGTCTCGGTCATGCCCCAGAGCTGCTGCAGGGGGGTGCCCTTTCGCGCGTAGCGCTCGAGGAGCGCGAGGGGGGCGGGCGCGCCCCCGACCCCGAGGAGAACCAGGTGGCCGAGATCCGCATCGTCGAACCCCGGCTCCTCGGCCGTCATCAGGAAGTTCGTGGGCACCCCGAGGGCGTGGGTGATCGGGCTCTCGCGGTCCGAGAGGATGTGGAGGAAGCGTCCGGGTTCGAAGGTCCGCACCACCACGTTGGTGCCGCCGGTGTGGAACACCGGGTTCGCGTAGACGTTGAGGCCACCGGTGTGAAAGGTCGGCAGGAAGACGAGGTTGCGCGTGCCGGGGCCCACCGCGCACGCGACCACCGAGTTCATCGTGTTGTAGAGCCCCATCCGGTAGGTGTTGCGGGCACCCTTGGGCCGGCCGGTCGTCCCCGAGGTGTACATGATGGTCCAGGTGTCGCCCGGCTCGATTTCCGGGTCGGCGAGAGTCCCGGTCGCTCCCTCGAGCCCCGTCTCGTAATCGCTCGGCCCCCCGTTGGCGAGGGCCGCGACATGCTCGATGGCGCAGGTGCGGGCCACCTCCGCGACCGCCGCCTCGAACTCGGCGCCGTGCAGGAGCGCCCGCGGCTTCGCGTCGCCGCAGATGAACTCGAGCTCGGGGGTCGCGAGCCGCCAGTTGAGCGGCAGGAAGATCGCACCGAGCCGCTGGCAGGCGAACTGGACCTCGAAGACGTCGGAGTCGTTGTGGGAGAGGACCGCGACCCGGTCACCCCGTCCCACCCCAAGGCGGTCCCGCAGCCAGAGGGCGGCCCGGCTCACCCGTTCGTCGAACTCCGCATAGGTGAAGCGTCGGCCTGATGCGAGGTCGTGGACCGCTTCACGCCGGGGGGAGTAGCGCGCGTGGTGGGCAATCCAGTCCGCGACCGGCTCACCGGGGGGGCGGGCAGGGGAGGGAGGCTGGCTCACGGTCGAACGACTCCTTCATGGGCACCGATTCGATGCCGGGGCGACACGGGCGTCGAGCGGCCGATTTTGGCAAATCGCGAATGGCTTCGTAAGAGTCGAACCCATGCCGCGGGCGCACGTTCGAGCGAGCGGATTCAAACCGCTTCTGGCCGGCTACCGGTACCGTTCTTCCTGATCGCCGCCTTCGGCCGGCCGGGCGATTCCGTCGATGATCTGGTTGAGGCGGATGCTGCCGACGACTTCTCCACCGGCATCGACGACATTGGCCTGACCGCCTCTCGCCGCCGACACGACCTGCAGGGCTTCTTCGAGGACGAGGTCGTGCGGGACGCTCGGACCGTCGTCGACCGACTCGCCGGGGGTCATGACGGACCTCGCCTCGATCACCCGGCTTCGATTGATGTCCTTGATGAAGTCGAAGATGTAGTCGTCCGCGGGGTGCAGGATGATCTCCTGCGGATTGCCCTGCTGGATCACCGCCCCGTCGCGCAGGATGGCGATGCTGTCTCCCAGCCGGAGCGCCTCGTCGAGATCGTGGGTGATGAACACGATCGTCTTGTGGAGCTCTTCCTGGAGGCCCAGCAGGACGTCCTGCATGTCGGTGCGGATCAGGGGGTCGAGGGCCGAGAAGGGTTCGTCCATGAGCAGGATCTCCGCGTCGGTGGCGAGGGCCCGGGCGAGCCCGACCCGCTGCTGCATGCCGCCCGAGAGCTGCGACGGATAGTGGTTCTCGAAGCCGGTCAGCCCGACCCGTTCGAGCCACTTGCGGCTCTGCTCCTTGGCCTCCCGAATGGGCATTCCCTGGATCGCGAGGCCGTAGGCGGCGTTCTCCGCCACCGTCTTGTGCACGTGCAGCCCGAATCGCTGGAACACCATCGAGACCTTGTGGCGCCGAAACTCGATGAGCTCCTCCTTGGTCATGGCGAGGACGTCCTGTCCGTCGACCACGATCCGGCCGGAGGTGGGCTCGATCAGCCGGTTGATGTGGCGGATCAGGGTGGACTTGCCCGATCCGGAAAGCCCCATGATGACGGAGATCTCCCGGGGGGTGACGTCGACGTTGATGTCCTTGAGCCCCAGCACGTGGTTGTGCCTCTCGAGCAGCTCCTGCTTGGACATGCCCTGCCGGACGTCCGCCAGCACCGACCGCGCGCGGGGGCCGAAGATCTTGTAAAGGCTCTCGATCCGGATCTTGAACTCAGCCATGATCGAGTCCCTTGCGATGCCGTTGCAGGCGTTCGCCGAACTGTTGCGAGACGCGGTCGAAGATGATCGCGAGGGCCACGATCGCGAGCCCGTTCATGAGGCCCAGGGCGAGGTACTGGTTCGAGATCGACCGCAGTACCGGCACCCCCAGGCCGGCGACGCCGATCATCGATGCGATCACCACCATCGAGAGCGCCATCATGATCGTCTGGTTCACGCCGGCGAAGATATTGGGCAGCGCGAGGGGGATCTGCACCCCGAACAGCTTCTGGCGGTAGTCGGCCCCGAACGCGTCCGCCGCCTCCAGCGCCTCCTTCTCGACCAGCCGGATGCCGAGGTTGGTCAGCCGGACGATTGGCGGGATGGCATAGATGCACACCGCGATGAGACCCGGCACCTTGCCGATCCCGAGCAGCATGACGACGGGGATGAGATACACGAACGCGGGGATCGTCTGCATGATGTCGAGGACCGGGGTGATCGCGGTCTGGGTGCGGTCCGAGCGCGCCATGAGGATGCCGAGCGGGATCCCCACCGCGATGCACAGCATCGTCGCCACCGAGATGATGGCCAGGGTCGACATCGTGTCGATCCACATGCCGAAGTAGCCGATCGCAAGGAACGACAGGACGCAACCGACGACCACGGCCTTGCTCCGGGAGCCCATCCACGCGAGGACCGCGATCACGAGGATGATGAGCGGCCACGGGGTGGCGCGCAGCAGCTTCTCGAACCAGACGAGGAACCAGAGCAGCGGCTCGAAGAAGGTCTCGATCGCTTCGCCGAACTCTCGCGAGAAGTCGCGGAACCCCCCGTCGATGGCCTTCTTGAGATCACGAAGAGCCTGTCGCTCCATGCTTGGGAATTCGGTCAGGAAGTCCATGCATGCCTCCCGTCGGGTGTAGACCGGAACACTTCGGTTGGTCGTCGCGGCTCGAACCCGCGTTCCGCGGGATCGGGAAAGAAAAGAGCCCGCCTGAGGAACTCAGGCGGGCTCGTTCGGTCGAATCACGCGGCCGTGCCGGCCGTCCCTACATCGCCTTGACCTTCATGGCCGCCTCTTCGGGCAGCCACGCCTTCCACACGTCGGGGTGGGCGCGCAGGAACTCGGCCGCCGCGTCCGCGCCCTCGGCCTGGTTCTCGTCCATGTAGACCAGCATGCCGTTCATCACGTCGCCCGGGTAGACGCGGTTCTTGAGGTAGTCCATCACGTCGGCGCCGGCGCTCTTCGCGAACGAGTCGGTGACCACGGTGTGCACCTCCGACTGCGTCCACGAGGACGCTTGCGGGTCGGCGCACTCCTGCTCCGGCTTGACGATGCACCCGTCCCAGTGCTCGCTGCCGATGAACGGCACCCCGAAGTCGAGCTTGACCATCTTGTGGCGGCCGATGAGGGCGGTCGGCGACCAGTAGTAGCCGAACCAGTTCTCGCCGCGGTTGAC
>JAJECB010000045.1 GCA_022822245.1 Gammaproteobacteria bacterium | reverse complement strand
CGAGTTCCTCGACATTCAGCAACGGCTCCGGAAGTCGATCGTGTTCATCACCCACGACTTCCTCGAAGCGCTCCGGATCGCGGACCGGATGATGATCATGCGCGACGGCATGGCGGTGCAGGTCGGCGCCCCGGCCGAGCTCATCCTCGACCCCGCCGACGACTACGTCGCGGAGTTCACCGAGGACGTGCCGATGGTGCGGGTCCTGAAGGCCGCGGACGTGATCGACCCGTCGCAGGCGGCCCGGGACGGCATGCCGCGCGAGGACGCCGACATCTCACTCGAGAAGCTGCTCCCGCTCCTCGCCCGGCACCGCGGGGGCATCGCCGCGATGCGCGGCGGCGCGCCCGTCGGCGTGGTGACCGCCGCGAGCGTCATCTCGGCACTCGCCCACGAGAACCCGCACCGCGCCGCGGGAGACGCGCCGCAGGCGCAACCGCGTGGCGACGGTCAGCCTGCCTGACGCGGCGGCGGCGCGGCTCGCGGAGAGCCGCCGCGTCGACTGGCTGCAGGCGGGCGTCGTCGCGCTGATGCTCGTCCTCCTCGCCCTCGGCGACGTCGCGGGCTGGCTCGTCGCCTATCCCCACGAATGGATCGTGCCGGTGACGCCGTGGCTCAACGTGTTCATGAACGCGTGCGTGGACCTCGTCGGGCCGGCGTTCCGCGCCGTCTCCGCCGCCCTCGACGTGCCGATGACCGCCGTCCGCGAGCTACTGAACTGGCTGCCCTGGTCGGTGACGTTGACCCTGCTCACGTTCGTCGCTTGGGCGGTCTCCGGCTTGCGGCTCGCCGCGTTCACCTTCTTCGCGATCCTCTACATGGTGGTCATCGGCTTCTGGCACGAGTCGATGAACTCGCTCGCCCTCGTCGCGATCACCGTCCCCGCCGCGGTCGGGATCGGGTTCGGACTCGGCGCCCTCGCGTTCGTGTCGAAGCGCGCGGAGCGGGTCATCACCCCGACCCTCGATCTCATGCAGACGGTGCCCGCCTTCGCGTACCTGCTCCCCATCCTCCTCCTCTTCGGCTTCGGACCGGTAGTCGGGATGATCGCGAGCGTCCTCTACGCCTTTCCCCCGACGGTGCGCAACACCGTGCTCGGGCTCTCGCGGGTGTCGCCGGAGGTCATCGAGGCGGGGCTGATGGCGGGCGCGACGCCGAGGCAGCTCTTCTGGCGGATCCGGACCCCGAGCGCCCGGCGGCAGATCCTCCTCGGGGTCAACCAGACCACCATGGCCGCGTTCTCGATGGTGATCATCGCCTCCATCATCGGCGGCACCGCCGACATCGGGTGGGAGGTGCTTCTCACCATGCGCAAGGCCCTGTTCGGGGAGAGCCTCCTCGTCGGCATCGTGATCGCGCTGATGGCGATGGTCATGGACCGGATCACGTTTGCCGCGGCGACCGCGGAGCCCGAGGCGCCGGGCGGAGACGGAGGGCTTCGCGCGCGCCACCGCAACGCCCTCATCGCGGCCGGACTCGCGGTTGGAGTCGCGGTGCTCGCGACGCTGCTGCCGTTCCTGAAGGAGTACCCGAAGGGCTGGGAGGTCTACCCCGCGCAGTACCTCAACGACTTCGTCACCTGGCTCGTGGTGGAGCACGCGAGGACCATCAACTTCATCAAGAGCTGCGCCTTCTTCTTCGTCATGCTTCCGGTCAAGACAGGGCTCGACCAGACCATCACCCCGTTCACCTGGGGGTTCGAGTTCAGCGCGCCGCTCCGGGTCGGCTATGCGCTCGTTGCCGCCGCCCTGGTCGTCCGGGTCGCGCTCCGGCGGGGGATCGGGAGCGCATCGCTCGTCGCCTTCTTCGCGGTCCTCCTCTACTTCGGGATCACCCGCCTCCCCTGGCCCGCGATGCTCGCGATGGCGTCTCTCCTCGGCTGGCAGCTCGGGGGGCGGCGGCTCGCCCTCGGGACAGCGGCGGCATTCGGGTTCCTCATCGTCGCCGGGGTCTGGCCGCAGACGATGCTCTCGTTCTACCTCTGCGGGCTCGCGGTCCTCCTCGCGTTCGCGCTCGGGACCGGGCTCGGGATCCTCGCCTCGGAGTTCGACGGGGTCTCCGCCTTCCTCCGACCGATCAACGACACCCTCCAGACCATGCCGCTCTTCGTCCTGCTCATTCCATTCGTGATGATCTTCAAGATCGGGGAGTTCACCGCCCTCCTCGCGATCATGGCCTACGCGATCGTGCCCGCGATCCGGTACGCCGAGCACGGGCTGCGGAACGTCCCCGCCGATGTCGTGGAGGCCGCGACCTGCTTCGGGTGCACGCGCCGGCAGCTCCTGTGGCGGGTGAAGCTGCCGATCGCGATGCCGGTCATGATGCTGGGCCTCAACCAGACCATCATGTTCGGCATCGCGATGCTCGTCATCGCGGCCCTCGTCGGCACCAACGGCCTCGGCCAGCAGGTCTACATCGGCCTCTCCGACGGCGACTTCGGGGTCGGCATCGTGGCCGGGATCGGCATGGCGTTCATCGCCATGATCGCGGATCGGATGACCCAGGCGATGAGCCGCACCTACGAGTCACGGTTCGGGCTGCGGGCCGAGGCGGTCTGACCGCCTTCGCACCGGCCCCGGTGGGAAATGGCGTCGGAGTGGGTTTTTCTGAAGGTCCACGCTGACCTCAATCTCCAAGCCCGGGAAAACCCACTCCGACCCCATTTCGCGGCCCCGGAAACGAAGAAGCCCGCCGGCGCGGGGCGCGCCGGCGGGCTCCGGTAGCGGCCCCCGTCCGGGGGTCAGTTCATGGCCGCCTTCGCGGCGTCCAGCCACGGCGACCAGGTCGCCTCGTTCGCCGCGATCCACTCCGCGATCACCTCGTCGAGGTCACGCTTCTTGTTGTCGATCTCGAGCATGAGCGCGTTCTGGGCGGTGTTGTCGATCGACATGACCTCGAGCAGCTTGTACGCGCCCGGCCACTTGGTGGCGACGTCCTTGTTCGCGATCTTGTCGACCGAGGCCTGCTGGAAGCCGCACGCGGAGCCCCGCATCTGCCCCTCTTCCTCGACGCACTCGCCCTCGGCCGCATCCCAAGCGACCCAGTCGAAGTCGAGCTCGGCGAAGATCCAGTGCGGCTGCCAGAACATCATGAGGATGGGGTCCCCGGCCGCGGCCGCGCTCTTGAGCTCGGCGATCATCGCGCCCTCCGAGCCGCCCGCGACCGGCTCGAACGGAAGCTCGATCATCGCCACCACGTCCTTGGAGCGGGTGCCCCAGTCCGCCGGATAGGTGATGAGGCGGCCCTTGGGGAAGGTGTCCGCGGCCGCGAACGCCTGCGCGCAGTCGTAGAGCGCGTCGTAGCTCGGGAGACCCGGGCACTTGTCCGCCATGTAGGGAGGATAGATCCAGCCCTCCTGGGGCTTGAGGCCGAGCTGGCCCAGGACCACGATGTCGCCGCTCTCGACCGCCTTGGGGTAGACGTCGCCGACGTTGTTGGTCCAGACCTCGGGCTGCATGTCGAGGTCCCCGTCGGCAATGGCCTTGAACTGCGGCACGGCCCCGGCGGTGGGGTACTCGACGGTGTAGCCGAGCTTCTCGAGCAGGGTTCCGAGGATCCGGGCCGAGATGTGCTGCCCGGTCCACTCGTTCATCGGGAGCTGGATCGTCTCGTCGGAATCCGCCCACGCTCCGGTCGTCGATGCGGCCGCGAAGAGGGCCGCCGCCGCCAATGTGGTCAGTCGGTTCATGTCGCCTCCCATTCCGTAGATATCGGATCGGCACGTTATGCCTGTGCCGTTCGATATGTCAATCGACCAATACTGGGCCGGCTCGCCTCAAGACCCCCGAGCCATGACGGCGCTCCCGGGAGCGTGGGGACACCCCCCGGGATTGCGGGCTTCCAGCCCGCGCAGACGTTGGGGGCCGCGTCGCACGGACAGGATGCCCGCGATCCCGGGAAGCCATGCTCTCGAAAATGCCGTGCTCCCGGAGCGCATGCCCCAAACCGGCGGGGCGTCAGGGCTCAGCCGGCCGCGAGCGCGGAGACGCTCGCCTCGTTCGGGGCGCCGTCCCCGTGGCGCAGGAGCCGGCCCGGAGAGATCCCGGTCTCCTCGTCGTCGCGGATCGTGACCTCGCCGTTGACGAGCACGTAGCGATAGCCCTCGGCGCGCTGGACGCGACGCCACTCGCCGCCCGGGAGGTCGTGGGTCACCTCGGCCGGCAGGACCCTCAGCCGCTCGAAGTCGTAGGCGACGATGTCGGCCGGGGCGCCCTTCCGGAGCACTCCGCGGCCCTCGAAGCCCGCGACCATCGCGGGGAGCGCGGAGAGCCGCCAGTGCGCCTCCTCCGGCGAGATCATCCCGTGCTCGCGCACGATCTTGCACAGCGTCTCGGTCGGGTAGCGCCCGGCGGTCAGGAACTTGGTGTGGGCGCCCCCGTCCGATACCCCGAAGAGGACGTACGGGTTGTCCACGATCTCGCGCAGGTGCCCGATGTCGCCGTTCGGCGGGGCGGCGAAGAACTCGGTCGCGAGGTCCTCCTCGACGGCCATGTCGAGCATGACGTCCACCGGGTGCTTGCCCATCGCCTCGCCCGCGATGGCGAGGGTGTGGTCCTCGAAGCGCGCGTTCTTCTCGAGCTTCGGCCCCACGATGACGATGTCGGGGAGCGGCCCGGTCGCGGTGATCGGCATGTGGTCCTTCAGGGCCTGGCGCCGGGCGGGGTCCGCGAGTTTTTTCTTTCGCTCCTCACGCGAGCCGGTCGTCGCCTCGCACCAGGGCTCCGAGTCGTCGAAGAGGTTCCAGTCCTCGAAGGTGAAGTTGAAGCCCGCGTCGGTGGTGAGGCCCTGGCCGATGACCCGGACCCCGCGCTCGCGGCAGCTCTCGAGCCACGCGAGGACCCGTCGGTGGATCTCGGGGCGGTGGTCGAAGGCCTGGACGACATTCATGAGCATGGGCCGCCCGCTCAGGTCCGCCATCTCCTCGTAGAAGGCGCGGTCCGCCTGGTTGTCGCCCGACACGAGGAGCATCTGCATGAAGCCCTCGTTGCGAAGGCCAAGCACCCGGGCGAAGGCGCGGCAGGTGTCGTCGTGCATGACGTCGGTCGCCATCGGGGTGCCGTCGAAGTCGCGCTGGACGGCGGCCGGACCGGTCGGGAGCATGCGCTGCGCGGACCAGCCGCAACCTCCCGCGTCCATCGCCTCGTGGAGGAGACGGCAGAGCTCCGCGTGCTCCTCGTCGGTGGGGCGGCGCCCCGCCTTCGCGTCCTCGAAGCCGAGGACCCAGATGAGGAGCGGCCCGACCGGCACGTAGGGGAGGAGGTTGATCGCCTTGGGCGTGCGCTCCACCGAGTCGAGGAACTCGGGGAAGGTCACCCAGTCCCAGGGCATCCCCGCCTTCATCGAGGCGAGGGGGATCGCCTCGACCCGGGTCATCGACAGCATCGCGCGCTCGCGCTCCTCCGGGCGCACCGGGGCGAAGCCGAAGCCGCAGTTGCCGATGACCGCGGAGGTGATGCCGTGCCAGCCGGAGAGGGTGCAGTACGGGTCCCAGAAGACCTGGGCGTCGTAGTGGGTGTGGAGGTCGATGAAGCCGGGGGCGACGTGGAGGCCGTCCGCGTCGAGAACCTCGCGCGCGTCGCCGGGCGGGATGCGGCCGATCTCGGCGATGACCCCGTCCTTGACGGCGATGTCCGCGCGGTAGCGCGGCACGCGGGTCCCGTCGAAGATGGTGCCGCCGCGAATGACCCGGTCATAGACGGCCATGTCTCCCCTCCTTCGCGTCGCTTCCTCGCGCCGAACGGTCGCATACCTCCGGCGACCCGGCAAGAGTCGCCGCGCTGCGCCGGCGGCCCGTGACGTGCATGGCCCCGCGGCGAGCGACGTCCGGAATCTGCCCGAGTCGGCCGCGGACAGGTCGCGAGATCAGCCGGGCGCGGCGGCGTCCTCGCGCAGGCGGGCGAGACGCCTCTCCAGGTTGGCGCGCCATCCTCCGGCCGCGACGATGTCGCGAAGCTGCGGGTCGAGCGGCGGATAGCGGAGGACCGTCCCGCGCGAGAGGTTCCGGAACTCCCCGGTCTCGAAGTTCACCTCGAGGCCATCGCCGGTCTCGACCGCATCGACGACCCCCTCGCAGCCGGTGAGGAAGGGGAGCCCGGAGTTGATCGCATTCCGGAAGCTCCCCCGAGGGATCGACTCGGCGACCAGTCCGAGCCCATGTCCCTTGATCCCGAGGAATCCCTGGATGTGCGGGTTTCCCTGGCCGAAGCGCTTGCCGGCGACGATGATGTCCCCGGGAGACACCTTCGAGGGAAACTCGGGGTCCACGCCCGTCATCAGGTGATCGCGCAGGACCATCGGGTCGATCTCGCGTTCGAGGGCGAACCGGAGCGGCATCATGTCCCCGTCGATGCCGAGGTTGTCGCCGAACTTCCAGCATCGTCCCCGATAGGTCCAGTTCATCGCCATTCGCGCGCTCCCGCCCGCTCAGCCCATCACGTCCCGCGGGTCGGTGATCCGCCCCGCCACCGCCGAGGCGGCCACCGTCGCCGGGCTCGCGAGGTAGATTTCCGAATCCGTCGCGCCCAGCCGGCCGTAGTCGTTGCGGGTGCCGGTGTTGATCGACACCTCGCCCGAAGCGAGGCCGCCGATGCGCCCGCCCGCGCAGGGGCCGCAGCCGGGCTGAGTGATCATCGCGCCCGCCTCGACGAACCGTCCGAGCACGCCCTCCGCCTGGGCGGCGGCCATCACCTCCTGAGTGCCCGGGGTCACGATGAAGCGCACCCCGGGATGGATCTTCCTTCCGGTGAGGACCGCGGCCGCCGATCGGAGGTCCGCGAGGTTCGCGGCCGCGCACGAGCCGATGAAGGCGTGGTGGACGGTGCGGCCCGCCACCTCGGAGATCCCGACCACGCAATCGGGGGTCGGGGGCACCGCCACCTGGGGCTCGATCGCGTCAAGGTCGTAGTCGACGACCGCGCGGAACGCGGCGTCCGGATCGCTCGCGATGAGATCGACGGGACCGTCCACGCGCGGGGCGAGGTAGTCGAGGGTGTGCCGATCGGGCTCGATGAGGGCAGACTTCGCCCCGATGTCGATCGGCGTGTTGCACAGGGTGTGACGCCCCGCGAGGTCGATGGCGTCGAGCGCCGGCCCGCCGAACTCGACCACCGAATAGTCCACGAGCGCGGCCCCGAGATCCTTGATGAGCTTCTGGGCCGCGTCGCGCGCTCCCACCCCCCGTCCCAGGGAACCGGTGAGATTGACCCGCACCGTGTCCGGCACGCGCAGCCAGACCGAACCGCAGGCGAGCACCTCGGTGATCTCCACGACCACCGGAATGCCGAGCGCCCCGACCGCTCCATAGTTCGTGACGTGCACGTCGTAGGCCTCGACGAACATGCCCGGCGTGATCAACCCGAGCTCGATCGGAAAGACGTGCCCGTGGCCGCCGCGTCCGGCATCGAAGAAGTGCGTGATGCCGTACTTCCGGACGATGTCACGCACCTGCTTCTGCCGCGCCACCGCCTGTGGACTGACCGCGACCGGCTCGTGGTCGGTGCAGATCAGCACTCGATCGGGATCGTGCAACCGGTCGACCCCGAGCTCGCACAACGCCTTGTCGAAGTTGACGACATACCAGTCGTGCACCGTCACGAGCTCGGGCTCGGGATAGACGATGTCTCCGGCCGACACGTCCTCCCCGGTCACCCGGGAGAGGATCTTCTCTGAAATCGTCTTCCCCACGGTTCCTCACTCCACCGGCGCGAGTCCGATGATACTCGCGAGCGACCCTCCGTTCCGAACGCGTCCGTCCCGCGCCTCCCGATGCCCCCGCATGCAAGCGATCGGACGACCCCGTTTCCGTCTCGCTTGCCCGGACGAGCGACCGGTTGCTACATTCGGCCGGCTGGCGAGTTGCCGGCATCGCCGCATCGCCTCCGATGCCGCCAACCACGGGACTCGCCACGTGACATCCACCTATCGCCTCGGCATCGACATCGGCGGCACGTTCACCGACGTGGTCGGGCTCGACGAGGCGGGGCGAATCACCTTCGCCAAGGCCCAGAGCACGCCCGCCGACCAGTCCGTCGGAGTGCTGGACGGCCTCGCCCGACTCGCGGCGGCGCTCGACCTCCCCACCCGCGACCTCCTCGGCCGGACCGATTCGATCATCCACGGCATGACCGTCGCGACCAACGCACTCATCGAGCGCAAGGGCGCACGGGTCGGCCTCCTCACCACCGAGGGCCATCGCGACATCCTGGAGATGCGCGAAGGGCTCAAGCCCGAGCGCTACAACCTGCGCCTGCCCCGCGAGGAGCCCCTGGTGCCGAGGCACCTCCGCTTCGGGGTCCGCGAACGGGTCCGGTCGGACGGCCGCATCGAGACCCCCCTCGATGCCGCTTCCCTCGGGAAGGCGCTGCGCGCGCTTCGCCGGGCCGCCGTGGAGTCGGTGGCGGTCTGCTATCTCCACTCCTACCGGGACGACCGGCACGAGCGGGCGACCCGGGAAGCGATCGCGGCGGAGCTCCCCGGCGCCTTCGTCAGCCTTTCCTCCGAGGTGCTGCCGCGGATCAAGGAGTACGAGCGCACCTCGACGACGGTGGTGAACGCCTACGTGGGGCCGCTCATCGCCCGCTACCTCGCCGGTCTCCGGGACCGCCTCGCCGCCGCCGGCTTCGCGGGGCCGATCCTCGTCATGCAGTCCCACGGGGGGGTGGCGCCGATCGAGGAGACGATCCGGGTCGCCGCGGGCACGGTTCTCTCGGGACCCGCCGGGGGCCTCGCGGGGGCGCGCCGGGTGGCCGAGCTCGCCGGAGCGCCGGACCTGATCCCCTTCGACATGGGGGGCACGTCGAGCGATGTCTCTCTCGTCGTCGGCGGTGAGGCGATGCTGGCCGTCGACAAGGCGATCGCACGCGAGCGGATCGCCCTCCCGAGCCTCGACATCACCACCCTCGGGGCGGGCGGCGGGTCGATCGCCCGGGTCGACGGGGGCGGCCTCCTCAGGGTCGGACCGGAGAGCGCGGGGGCCGACCCCGGCCCCGCCTGCTACGGCCGGGGCGGGCACGAGGCGACCGTCACCGACGCGAGCGTCGTGCTCGGCTTCCTCGACCCGGACAACTTCCTCGGCGGGGCGGCGCGCCTGGACCGCGAGGCGGCGGTCGACGCCCTCGCCCGCCTCGGGGAGGCGCTCGGGACCGACCCGGTGCGGGCGGCCGAAGGGGTGCACCGGGTCATCAACACCCAGATGGCGGAGGGGATCCGGGTGGCCACCGTCCGCCGCGGCGTCGACCCGCGCCGCTTCGCCCTCCTCGGCTTCGGCGGGGCGGCCGGCCTCCAGGCGACCGAGCTCGCCCGCATCGTCCACGTCGACCGGGTGATCCTGCCCCGGGTCGCCTCCGTCCTCTCCGCGTGGGGGATGCTCGGGACCGAGCTTCGCCTCGAAGCAATCCGCTCCCACGTCGGGGACACCGGCGAGCTGGACCTCGACGCCCTGCGCGCCCTCTACGACGAGCTCGAGCGCGAGGGGCGCGCGCGCATGAGTGGTTGGACGGACGGCCCGGTGCGGTCGCGGCGGGCGGCGGAGATGCGCTATGGCGAACAGGTCTACGAGATCGACGTGTCGCTCGCGGGAGTGGACTTCGACTCGCCGGACCTCGCCGAGACCCTCAAGCGTGCCTTCGAGGCCCGGCACGAGGAGCTCTACACGTACTTCCTCGGCGATCAGGACCCGGTGCTCATCAACGCGCGGGTCACCACCTCGGGGGCCCTCCCCGCCCCGCCGGTCGAGCCCGCCGCCCCGGCCGGGGAGCCGCCCGTTCCGCCGGCCGGAGCGCGCGCGGTCTGGCTCGGCGAATGGCTCGAGGCGCCGGTCCACGACTTCGACACCCTCGCCGGGGGCCAGGTGGTCGCGGGGCCCGCGATCATCGAATCGGACACGACGACGGTGCTGCTGCGGCCCGGGGACGAAGCGACCACCACCCCCGAGCGCTGGCTCGACATCCGCCTCCCGACCGGCTGACCCGCATCGGCGCAGGCGCACTCCGGCCCGGTTCGCCCGCGGGTGGGACCGGCGCACGGCTCCGTGCAGCCGGCCGCACCGCGCCCTATCATGGCGCCCCGTCACCATCGGGATGGAGGGTCATGGGCATCGAGACCCGCACCTGGCACCGGTCCGGGAACGCGCGCATCGACTTCACCGCGCTCGGCCTCGGCACCGCACCCCTCGGCAACCTCTACCGGGCGATCCGCGACGACGAGGCGCATGCGGTCCTCGAGCGCGCCTGGGCGGGCGGGGTCCGCTACTACGACACGGCTCCCCTCTACGGCCTCGGGCTCTCGGAGCGGCGTCTCGGCGCCCTCCTTCGCGACAAGGACCGGGACGGGTACGTCCTCTCCACCAAGGCGGGACGGCTCCTCGAGGCCTGCAACCCCGACGAGCGAACGGGCATCGACGCGTGGTTCGAGGTTCCGGCGCGCCGCGAGGTGTACGACTACGGCTACGACGGGATCCTGCGCAGCCTCGAGTTCTCCCTCGAACGCCTCGGCGCGGACCGGGTGGACATTCTCTACGTGCACGATCTCGACTCCTCGCACCACGGATCGAAGGCCGCGGTCGACGCCCGGATCGACGAGTTCATGGCCTCCGGCTACCGGGCCATGGTCTCGCTGCGGGAACAGGGAACGGTGAAGGCCATCGGGGGCGGGCTGAACGAGTGGGAGGCCTGCCAGAGCCTCGCGGAGCGGGGCGACTTCGACCTCTTCCTTCTTGCGGGGCGCTACACCCTCCTCGAGCAGGAGGCGCTCGAGAGCTTCCTCCCTCTCTGCGAGAGGCGCGGGATCGGCGTCGTCATCGGCGGCCCCTACAACTCCGGAATCCTCGCGAGCGGCCCCGGGCCGGGCGCCTTCTACAACTACCAGCCGGCCCCGGAGCCGGTGCGGGAGCGGGTCGCGCGGCTGGACGCGGTCTGCCGTTCGCACCGCGTGCGGCTCGTCGACGCCGCGTTCCAGTTCCCGCTCCGGCATCCGTGCGTGGTGTCCGTGATCCCGGGCGGGCAGGGGGTGAGCGAGATCGAGAGCAACCTTCGCGCGGCCGAGGCGCACGTTCCGCCTGCGCTCTGGGACGAGCTGAAGGCCGAAGGGCTGATGCGCGCGGATGCTCCGACCGGATAGCGGCGGAACCGGGCCAGGAAACAATCGGGACGGCCACGAGGAGGCGGCGACGTGCGGATCGATTCGCACCAGCACTACTGGGAGCCCCGGCGCGGCGACTACGACTGGATGCCGAAGGACAACCCGATTCTGTACCGTCGCTACCGCCCCGCCGACATCGAGCCGAACCTCGAGCGGAACGGAATCGACGGCACGGTCGTCGTCCAGGCCGCGGAGAGCATCCACGAGACGGAATACTTGCTCGGGATCGCGGACGCGAGCGATTCGGTCTTCGCCGTCGTAGGCTGGGTGGACTTCGAGAACCCCGCCGATCGCCGGCAGCTCGAACGGCTCTCCCGGCACCCGAAGCTCGCCGGCGTGCGTCCCCTGATTCAGGACATCCCCGACGTCGACTGGATGCTGCGCGACGACGTTCAATGGGCCTACCGGGCCATCATCGACGTCGATCTCACCTTCGACGCCCTCGGATTCCCCCGGCACCTGGACAACTTCCTCACCATCTTCCGCCGGTATCCGGACCTCCGGGTCGTGATCGACCACTGCATGAAGCCGCAGATCCGCGACCATCGCGACCAGCCCCGCCTGTTCGACGAGTGGGCGGCGAAGATGTCCCGGTTCGCCGGTGAAACCAGCGCGTACTGCAAGCTCTCGGGGCTGGTCACGGAATCGAGCGGGAACTGGACGGTGGAGGAACTCCGACCGTTCACCGACCACGTCCTCTCCGCATTCGGCCCCGAACGGGTCATGTGGGGCTCCGACTGGCCAGTGTGCCGGAACCGGGCGACCTACGACGCCTGGTGGGAGGCGTCGCAGGTCCTCACCAGCCACCTCGACGAAGCCGACCGCGCCGCGATCTTCGGCGGGACGGCGGCCCGGTTCTATCGCATCGAGACCGGCGACCCGGCAAAAGGCTCGTGAGGGCGGACGTGGCGGCGAACGGGCGCCGGCCCGCGGCTACCGGGCTCGGGGGGCCGGGGATCCGCCATCCCCGCCGGGCGGCGAACCGCCCCGAGCAGCTTGAATGGAAGAATAAATTGTCTATTTGAAAATAATTATTCCTATAGAAATAAATATTGTGCGAAGTTTTCGTGTACCATCAATAAATGCGATGCGGGTATCCAAGTTGCATCATTCCGCCGAGGTTTGAACCGAACGGCATTCGGCGATACTCGTCCATCACTGATGCGAGCTTCAAATGAGAGACAGGAAGCGTTCGGCCTACAATATCGGCAAGGCCCTGCAGCGTCTGAGGAAAGACAACAGTTGGACGCTCTCGACGGTAAGCGCGAAGACGGGAGTTGCGATCTCGACGCTGTCGAAGATCGAGAACAACCAGTCTTCGCCGAACTACGACGTGCTCATCCGTCTCGCCGAGGGTCTCGGGGTCGACTTCGTCGAGCTCGTCAAGGGGGGGAGCTTCTCCACCTTCGCGCCCGGGTCCAGAACGATTACGCGCAACCGTGAGACCAGCCGCCACGATGCGCCGCTCGGCGAGTACCACGTGCTGAGCAGCGAGATAGCGAAGAAGTCCCTGCAGCCCATGCTCGTGCGCCTCCCGCCGGGCAAGGAGACACCCGAGATTCTGTGCAGTCATTGGGGCGAGGAATTCCTCTACGTCCTCAGCGGGTCCCTGAAGTTCTTCATGGAGCCCTACCGGGAGACGGTGCTGGAGAGAGGAGATTCCGTGCATTTCGACGGTGTCGTCCCGCACGGGTTCGTCGCGGCCGGCGACGAAGAAGCCTGGATACTCGCGGTCTGCCTCTCGGACAAGGAGCTGCCCGATACCACCGCCCCGCGCTCCGAGCAGATGGATTCCGCTACGGAGTCGTAGACGCGCGGGACGCGATGGAGCCCGCGCCGGCCCGACTCGTGCCACGAGACGCATTCCCGCGAAGGCTGGGTGATCCTCGCCGTCTGTCGCAGGCCGAACGTGTTTCGAACCGGCATGGATTTCGGCGCCGGCGCCGATTGATCCGCGCGAATTCGGGGTCGGAGCAGGTTATCGGAACCGAATACCCACGCTGATCCCGGTTCTCGTCCCTTTCCAATTCCCAATCTGACCCCGGTCTCCGCGGAGATCTCGACCGCGAGCTCACACGCACCATCCTGGTGCAATTCGCGTCCTCCGACGCTTCGCCGTGGTGCACCGCGGCCACCGCCGGTTCCCGCCGGACGCCCCGCCCCCGCGCATCCCCGTTCCGGAGCGGCATCGCGACTTGGCACGCCGATTGCTGAGTAACGAATGTCGCGTACCCGATGCCGCGCATGAATCCCGGTGCCCGGACCTCCGGGCGCCGGGGATGCGCCGCGAACCGTCCGCGTACCCGAGGCCAGGAGAACACCCATGAAATTCATCACTGCAGTCATCAAGCCGTTCAAGCTG
>JAJECB010000093.1 GCA_022822245.1 Gammaproteobacteria bacterium | reverse complement strand
CATGGGTTCGAGTCAATCGCCACATGTCCTGCACGGCCCGGGAGCGATTCGACCGCGACGACAATGACGCGGGAATGCGGTCTGGAGCGAGCGATGATGACGATCACCGCCGGCGGAGCCCGGCTCGAGTGCCGGTGGTGGGGTGAGCCCGACCGCGCGGCTCCGACCCTTGTCCTCCTGCACGAGGGGCTTGGCTGCGTCTCGACGTGGCGGGACTTTCCCGCGGCGCTCCACCGGCGCACGGGACTCGCCGTGTTCGCGTACTCCCGCACCGGATACGGCGGATCGGATCCGGCCCGGGTCCCGCGGGGCACCGACTACATGCACGTCGAAGGGCGCGAGGTGGTCGCGGCGGTCCTGGACGCCGCCGGCATCGGGGACGCGGTGCTCGTCGGCCACAGCGACGGTGCGTCCATCGCTATCGTGCACGCCGGAGGGTGCGCCGGAGAGCCGGACCGCCGCATCCGCGCGCTGGTGCTGCTCGCGCCGCACGTGTTCTGCGAGCACGTGAGCGTCGAGAGCATCCGCGCCGCGGGGGAGGCCTACCGAAGCGGCGCACTGCGCGAGCGGCTCGCCCGTCACCACGGCGACCGGGTGGACGCGGCGTTCTTCGGCTGGCACGACGCCTGGCTGCGGCCGGAGTTCCGGCAATGGTCCATCGAGGCGTTCCTGCCGGGGATCACCGTGCCGGTGCTGCTGATCCAGGGCGACCGCGACGCCTACGGAACGCCCGCGCAGCTCGACGCGATCGAACGCGGCGTGGCCGGGCGGGTGATCCGGACCTGGCTCGAGGATTGCGGCCACGCGCCCCACCGGGAACGCCCGGAGGAGACGCTCGACGCGATCGCGGCGTTCCTCGCCGAGGCGGTCCCGGAGGGATGACGCGCACATTCGGCCGACACCGAAGGAGTCGGGGAACCGGACTCCCGAGAGGCATGGTCGGCCCCGGCGGCCGAGCCGAGCCCGGAGCGAGCCGTTCCCGGCAGTGCGGGTGGACGGCCCGCCGGAGGGACGTCTGGCCGGGCGCTCAGGGTGTGTTCCCCGCGGCGCGGGTGGACGGCCCGCCTCCCCGGTCGCCACGGCCCCCGCCGCCCCACGGTCAGCGTCGCGGATTTCTGGTAGAAAGGCGCCTTTCGCCCAATCCCCCGAACCCCGGAGCCAGCCAAATGCACATCGGCCTCACCCAGTTCTCCACCGGCTACACCATCCGCATCGACGAGCTCGCGCGCGAGGCGGAGGACCGCGGCTTCGAGTCGCTCTTCGTCCCCGAGCACACCCACATCCCCACCAGCCGCAGGAGTCCGTGGCCGGGGGGGCCGGAGCTGCCCGAGGAGTACAAGAACACCGTCGACCCGTTCGTCGGGCTCGCGTACGCCGCGGCGTCGACGAAGAAGCTGCGCATCGGCACCGCCATCGCGCTGCTCACCGAGCGCGACCCCATCGTGCTCGCCAAGGAGTGCGCGACGCTCGACCTGCTCTCCGGCGGACGCTTCGAGCTCGGCATCGGAGCGGGGTGGAACGCGGAGGAGATGGAGAACCACGGCACCGTGTTCAAGGATCGCTTCAAGGTGATGTGCGACCGCGCGAAGGCGATCAAGACCCTCTGGCGCGAGGAGACGCCCGAATACCACGGACCGTTCGTCGACTTCGATCCCATATGGTCGAACCCGAAGCCGGTCCAGCGGCCCGGTCCGCCGGTGCTGCTCGGCGGCGAGACGAAGTACTCCCTTGAACGCGTGGTCGACTTCTGCGAGGGCTGGATGCCGCGCACGCGGTCGTTCAAGGACGCGAAGGCGGAGATGGCCCGGCTCAAGGAATTCGCGGACCGGGCCGGGCGCGACGTGAGCACCATCCAGACCTCGGTGTTCGGGGCCACCGGCGATCCGACCGCGATCGACAGCTACCGCGAGGCCGGCTGCTTCCGGGCCCTCGTCACCATCCCGCCGAAGGGCCGCGACGAGGTGCTGCCGTTGCTCGACCGGCACGCGAAGCTGCTGTGACCGGCGCGGGCACGCAGTTCGTCGTCGTCGCCAAGCGCGACTGCCCCACCTGCGACCTCGTGCAGCCGGTGCTGCGCGAGATCGCGGCGAGCGGCGCGCCGCTGACCGTCTACACCCAGGACGATCCGGCGTTTCCGCCGGGGCTGGAACCGGTCGACGACCGCGCCCTGGAGCACTCGTGGCGCTTGCATATCGAGACGGTGCCAACCCTCATCCGCATCGAGGACGGCGCCGAGGCCGAGCGCACCGTCGGCTGGGACCGCGCGGAGTGGACCCGGGTGACCAGGCTCGACCCGCTCGGGTCCGCGCTGCCCGACTTCCAGCCGGGCTGCGGCTCGAAGAGCGTGGACCCCGGCATGCCGGAAATCCTGGAGGTCGCCTTCGGATCCCCGCCCCTGAAGGCGCGGACTATCGTCGTGCACTCACCCGAGGACGAGCACGAGCTCTGCTTCTCCCGCGGCTGGAGCGACGGGCTGCCCGTGGTTCCCCCGACGCCGGTGCGCGTTCTGCGCATGCTCGGGGGCACGACCCGCGATGCGCAGGAGGTGATCGGCGCGATCCCTCCGAACAACGCGTCCTGCACGGTCGAGAAGGTCGCGATCAACGCGGTGATGGCCGGCTGCAAGCCCGAGTACATGCCGGTGGTCCTCGCGGTGGTGGAGGCGGCGCTCGCGCCCGAGTTCGCGATGCACGGACTGCTCTGCACCACGTACTTCTCGGGGCCCATGGTGGTGGTGAACGGCCCGGTGGCGCGCCGCATCGGCATGAACCCGGGGGTGAACGCGCTCGGGCAGGGCAACCGGGCGAACGCGAGCATCGGGCGCGCGCTCCAGCTCGTGATCCGCAACGTCGGGGGCGGGGTGCCGGGCGGGATCGACCGGGCGACCCTCGGCTGGCCCGGCAAGTACACCCTGTGCTTCGCCGAGGACGAGTCCGACCCGGACTGGCAGCCGCTCAGCGTCGAGCGCGGAATCGCCCCCGGCGTTTCGGCGGTCACCCTGTTCGGGGCCGGGGGCCTAAGCCCCAACATGGACGAGGGCTCGCGCACCCCCGAGTCGCTCGCGCGCTCGCTCGCGATGACCCTCAACTCGGTGGGGCACCCGAAGATGGTGCAGAACATCGACGCCTTCCTCGTCCTCTCGCCCGAGCACTGGGCGATCTTCAAGGAAGGGGGATGGGACCGGGCCCGGATCAGGGTCGAGCTCATGGCGGCGACCGTCCGTCCGGGTGCGGAGCTGGTACGCGGCGCGAACGGCGTCGACGCCGGCGTCAGGCCGGAGCTCGTCGAGGACCGGATGCCGAAGTTCCGCGAGGGCGGGCTGAACATCGTGCGCGCCGGCGGCGAGGCGGGGCTCATGAGCGCCATCATCGGGGGATGGGTGGCGAGCGGCCCCCGCGGCACGAGCCCGGTGACCAGGGAAGTGGGGACGTGAAGGCCGGCGACGATCGCATCGTGCGCGACCCATCGCGCCCGGCCGTTCGTATTGTGAAAGAATCGACGTCGCCGCCCGGGTGCCGTCATCCCGGCGGATGTGCGGCCGGCGGCGACAGGCGCATCATTCCCTTCAACCAGGAGACGGACCGATGAACGACGGCATCCAGCTTCTCGATCCCACGGCGGAGACCGCGTCCGCCCGGCGCGAGCGCCGTGCTCCGCCGCCTTCCCTCGAGGGTCTGACCCTCGGGTTGCTCGACATCGGCAAGGCCCGCGGCGACACCTTCCTCGACCGGCTCGAGTCGCACTTCGCCAGCCGTGGGGTGGCCGTCAGGCGTTACGCCAAGCCCACCAACACCCGCACCGCGTCGGTCGATCTCTCGCAGACCATCGCCGAGGAGGTCGATGTCGTCGTCGACGCCCTGTCCGACTGAGGCTC
>JAJECB010000267.1 GCA_022822245.1 Gammaproteobacteria bacterium | reverse complement strand
CCCCGGGCGTACGGCCCGTGCGAACCAGCTCCACCATCTGGCGCCGGTACTCCGGCGCGTACGGCGGTTGTTTCTTCGACATCTGAACACCTCCTCTGCGCAATGTTCAGGTGTCCACCAAAGCGGGGCAACTTCAAGCGTCCGTCGGCACGTGCGATGGCCAGTTCGGTCAGCAGCCGTGGCAGGCGCCGGTACGAGGCGCTGTGTCCGGTACGGCACGCGCTGTGGGCCAGCGCACAAGCGAGCCAGGTCTTTCCCACGCCGGCCGGACCGGTGATGAGGCAGTTGAGGTGCTCTCGGATCCAGCGCCCGTCGGCGAGCGACAGGACGAGGTCCTTGTCCAGTCCTCGCGGTTGTCGGAAGTCGATGTCTTCGATGCACGCGGCGTGGCGAAGCTTCGCGCGGCGCAGCCGGTTGGTGAGTTGCCGGGAGTGTCGCTCGGTGATCTCTCGGTCGACGAGGAGCCCGAGTCGTTCCTCGAACGACAGGTTCTGGACCTGGGTCGAGCCGAGCTGTTCGACGAGCGCCTTGGCCATGGCCGGGCATCGCAGCTCGTGGAGCTTCTCGACGGTGGGATGGGTGAGCATGTGTGGTCTGCTTTTCAGTGGTAGTACCCGGGGCCACGGATGTTGTCGTGCTCGACCGGAGGGCCGAGCTCGATTTGCTCCGGGGGGTTCTCGTCGAGTCGATGGGCGAGGATGGAGTCGACGCTGCGGAAGCTGTGGGCACCGATGGCGAGCGCCTTTGTGGCGGGCGCCTCGAGGCGCTCCTCGCCGTAGCTGTTGCCCAGGCGCAGGACCCCCAGACAGGAGCGGAACGCCTGCTGACGTGGTAGTCGATGTTGACCCGGACCTTCTTCCACTGGGCGAACACGTAGCGCTCGGCGGGCAGCGGGCGAAGGGCGGGACGGTCGAGTTGCTCGAACACCGAGCGCCGCGAGCCCGGGAGCTTGCGGAACGCGCGTTGGTTGAGCCGTTCCAGCAGCCGGGCGATGGCGTCGTTGAGCTCGGCCAGCGAGAAGAACGTTCGGTTGCGAAGCGCGGCCAGGATCCAGCGTTCCACGACCTGCACGGCCACCTCCACCTTCGCCTTGTCAACTATCTTCAAATACAGACTGTTCCGCTGGACGGGATGACTTTCGGGGCGCTCGCATAACGCACCCGTTCCATCCGCTGCGGGGTCGGCCGCTCCGGATCCACGACCGCGTGACGGTGAACACAGTGGCGATGGTTCGCCACTTCGTGGACGGTCCGGCGGGCCCGGTCCTTGCCAGCGTGCCGGTTTCCTGGACGTCTCTTCGCCGCGTCGACGACTTCGAGCGTGTTGCCTCGGGCCGCAGTTTGTTCCGGGCCGACGATCTGGCGGCGCTTCGCGAGATCGTGGACTCCCTTCGGAGCCAGGCCAGGGAGTGTGATCAAGAATGATGGCGCAATATGATCAGAAATTAGGGCGCGAGGAGATGGTGCTGCATGGCATCAGATGCCACAATACTCAGTTATATGGGATATATATTGCACAAACACCACGGCTCGCCATTGACTCGGATGAAACAGTTAGCGTACTAATATATGGAACACATGCGAGGGACTGTCCGACCATGGCAGACCACCACGAGCAGACCGAGAAGCACGACCGTCTCAGAAAGGCCGGAACCCTCAACCGGACGCCGGAAAACGTCAGCGATCCGATGTTCGCCGCCGGCGACTTCTTCGATGCCCGCGACCTGCTTCAGGTGCGCTACGAGATGGTTCGTCTGGTCCGGATCGGCCAGGCCACCCTCGCCCAGGCGGCGGCGCGGTTCGGAGTGTCCCGCCCCACGTGCTTCCGCATGGTCAAGGCGTTCGACAGCGGCGGGCTGCAGGGGCTGATCCCGGCGCCGCGCGGTCCGCGCGGTCCGCACAAGATCACCCCGCAGATGTTGCGCTTCGTCGACGATTACAGAGCCCGGCACGGACGCGTGGGAGCGCGCCGGCTGGTCCCGCTCATCGAGGCCGAGTTCGGCGTCACGGTTCACCCGCGCGGTCTCGAGAAGGCGCTCGAACGGATTCAAAAAAAACCGCTCGAAGCTGGACCATGATGCCCGACGACGCTTCCGAGACCTACGAGGTCTGGCGCCGGCAATGGCTGTCGGGCGGGGACAGCAATGCCATCGCCGCGTTGCGCTTCCACGGCCTGCGCGGCGCTCTGTCCGTCGCCGGGCGCGCGCGCAACACCCCCCGCCCGCGGCTGCCGCCCGCCCCGGCCGTCTCGATGGAGCTGTCGCTCGCCGATGCGGTCATCGCCGAAGCCGCCAGCCAGGTCCGACGCCTGCTGAGGGCATCGTCGGCATCCATGATGGGCGTGCGGGAGAACAGGGAGAACCAATATGTCTGAGGCGGCCACGCGCAAGGTCGCACCGCACCATCTGGAACGCGAGGCCTGCCTGTATGTGCGACAGTCCTCGCTTCGACAGGTTGTGGAGAACACCGAGAGCGCACGGCGACAGTACGGGCTGACCCGCAAGGCGATGGCGCTGGGCTGGCCGGCGGAGTGCATCCGGGTGATCGACGACGACCAGGGCAAATCGGGCGCCTACAGCGCAAACCGCAGCGGCTTCCGCGATCTCATGGCACGCACCGCCGCCGGAGAGGTGGGGATCGTGCTCGGCCTGGAAGTCTCTCGCCTGGCGCGCGACAACGCCGACTGGCATCAGCTGCTGCGCATCGCCGGCATCGCCGATACGCTGATCCTCGACGAGACCGGCATCTACGACCCCAACGACAGCAACGACAAGCTATTGCTCAACATGAAGGGGACCATGTCCGAGTTTGAGCTTCAGGGGATCAAGGCGCGACTGCTCGGCGGGCAGCGCAGCGCCGCGGCGCGCGGCGCCCTGAAGATGCTGTTGCCGATCGGCCTGGCCTATGACCACGATGACGAGGTGATGTTCGACCCCGACCGGTCGATCGTCGATGCCATCGGTCAAGTCTTCGAGAGCTTCCGTCGCAGGGGCTCGGCGATGGCGGTGGTGAAATGGATACACCGCGAGAGCATCGTGCTGCCGTCACGTCCGCGAAGCGGCCCGACCCGCGGGGAGCTGCGCTGGGCGCTTCCGAGCTTCGCTCAAGTCGGACGCATCCTGAGAAACCCCCGCTACGCCGGTGCGTTCGTCTACGGTCGCAGCCGAGTCCAGCACCGAGGCGATGGGACCGGCAGGGTCCGCGTCGTGCCGATGGACGAGTGGGACGTCTGCATACCGGGCGCCCATGTGGGGTTCATCGACTGGGTGCTATCGACGGCGTGAAGTAGACGAAGAACGGCCGGGTTGAAATTGCACCATGCAGGGGCGATTAGGGCTGGTCCGAGGGCCAACAAGCCGTGAAGAAGACGAGTTTTCAATGAGTTTCCGAAGAAGACGAACAGAAGAAGAGGACATTTTCGGAACGGCCGAAATCCTGCACGTTCCGACCGGCGCTGGCAACTGGGAGGAGTACCTGCGCAATCAAGCCACCATGGCGAGCAATGCCCGGGCGTTCCTCGGGTCGGGGTTGCGTACCGCGGCGCCCCGCGAGGGGGCCGCGCTGTTGCAGTCGCGGGTGCTCTGCGGCCACTGCGGCCGGCGCATGAGTCCCACCTACGCAAACGCTCGTGCGTCTCGTGACGCGCCGGCCTGCTACCACTACGTGTGCAAGGAGCCGTTGGTCCGTTATGGCCGAAAGACTTGCCAGAGCGTGCGCGGTGATGTGGTCGACGCCGGGATATCGCGCTTCGTGATCGACGTGATGAACCGCAAGAACATCGACCTCGCCCTCGCGGTGCAGGAGCAGGTCGGTGCGGAGTTCGCCGAAGCCGATGCCCAACGCGCCAGGCGCATCGAGGGCATCCGCTACGAGGCCGATCTGGCGCGCCGCAGGTTCTTCGAAGTCGACCCGGCCAACCGGCTCGTGGCGGCGGCGCTCGAAGCGCACTGGAACGAGCGGCTGCGTGACCTGGAGGAGGCCTGCCGGGAACGAGAGGTCCGCGCCGAGGCCCGCGATAGCGAACTCTCCGAGCGCCAGGTCGAACGCATCCGGGAGCTGACACGCGACTTCGAGCAGGTATGGAACGCTCCCGAAACCGGGAACACCGACCGCAAGCGGCTGCTCGGGCACCTGATCGAGGACGCGACGCTGACCCGCGACGGCTACGAGGTAACGATCGAGCTGCGCATGCGCGGAGGCCGGTCCTTGGTCCTTGAAACGCTCCACTTGCCGAGACTGATTGCACAGATCCGCAAGACTGCTCCCGAGACGGTCGCCGTGCTCGACCAGTTGCTCAACACCCACACCGATGAAGCCGCCGCCCGCGAGCTCAACCGGCTGGGGCACAGGAACTGGAAGGGCGAGCCGTACACTGCGAAGCGTCTGCGCAACACCCGCCGGGTGTACGGCTTGCCGAGCTTCCGGGAGCGCGAGAAGAAGCGGCTTCGCGATGAGGGCTTCAGCACGGCCGCGGAAGTGGCTGAGCAGCTCGGCCTTACGTCCGGAACCGTCCGCACTCTGGGAAGAGCGAAGAACGACCCCCGCATCGAACGCGGAATCATCACGACCGAAGGACGGCGGTACTGCATGTACCGGGCCAACTGCGGCAGCGAGATGTTCCAACAGATACGGCAAGACGAGGCGGGGACCGCCGAATCCCCGTCCATAATCCCACGAACAGAACAGGGTGCGTCATGAAACAAGAGACTTGTCCCGAGGCCGCCGGGCCCGCGCCGGCAGCACCGCCACACCGTAGTGGTGGGCAAGATCGTGGTAGGTCGGATTGATGTCCGGTTCGTAGCGATGGGCGCGGCTCACGGCCGAGCGCAGATTGTCCGGGACCACCAACTCTGGACACCCCCCGAAGAACTCGAACGCGCGAACATGCGATGCCGTCCAGTCGGGAAGGGTCTGCGTCCAGGTCGCCTCGGCGAAGGTGTAGCTCGACGCTCCGAGCACCGCGACGAACACCTGCGCCTGACGCTCCTCGCCGGTCTCGCGGTCCACCACCGCGACGGTCTGCCCGGCGTAGTCGACGAACATCTTCTCGCCCGCACGATGCTCCTGGCGCATCACCACGTCGATCGTCCCGGTGAACGCACGGTACCGCTCGCAGAACTGGCTGTACTGCAGCCCCTCGGGGTGGGTCGCCTTGTACTCGTGCCACAGCAGCGTGAGCGTCACCCCCTGGCGACGAAGCTCGCGGTGAATCTCGCCCCACTGTGGCAACGGGCGCGGCGTGCCCTTCGGCGGCGCCGGCGACATCAACAACCGGCGCTGAAGCGCCGCGTCGTCAAGCGACTCGGGCAACGGCCAGGTCAGCCCCCCAAGCTCGGCGCGGCGCACGTAATCGCCTGCCGTCGTCGGCGACACCCCAACGCTGCGGGCAATCGCCCGGATGCTCATTCCCGCGGCGTGGTACAGCCGCAGAACCTCTCGTACCTTGCGCATGGACAACCTCCGGTTCGCCACTGTGGTCCCTCCCCGAAAACCAGAAAGGGTCCCACCGTCGGCGGGTTGTCCCGCGTCGCTCAGCTCCGGGGGTCAGACCCCCCAAACCGTTCCGGTGAACATCCCGACCGCCGTGGTCGGCCCGCCACCGCAATCACTGTCCAGTTTCCACCGGAATCAGTGTCCACTTTGGTCCGGAATCAGTGTCCAGTTTCGTCCGGAATCCGCAGGATGTCCACCCTTTCGCCGAGGAAGGGGATGGAGAGCAGGGCGATGAAGAGCGGCGCGACGAAGAAGAGCGCGGTCGCATCGGTGAGCGGGACTGCCGCCAGCGCCCCGAAGAACGCCATGTTCGAGACGACCATGCAGAGCCCGCGCGCGATGTGCGGGCCGAGGTGCCGGGTGCGCAACGCGCGGAGTCCTCCCTCGAACCGCAGCATTGCGAGGCTGAACAGCAGCGCCACCGTCGCGCGCACGAAGACGATCTCGTGCAGCGCGTAGCGGCCCGAGAGCTGTTTCACGATCGAGTTGTGGGTTGCGTCCGCCATCATCCCGAGGCAGATGAACACGATTCCCAGGCCGGGATTGTGCGCGGGCGGAAACGCCCTTCTCTCCTGTCGCCCCCTTCGACCAGTCGAACCCGTGGAAGAGCGCGAGGCGGGTCTCATGCTTCACCAACCATCACCCGGACCGCTTGTTCCTTGTGGTGCGCGGGTACGTCGAGCACGTCTTGGTAGGTCGCCGGGCGCGGCGCGAGGGCCTCGCGTCGGGATGCGGCCATGTCGAGTCTCCTGTCCCGCGTTCCGATTACAGGTGCACACGTGGCTGACGGGGTCGCGGACCTCGTGCCTGATCCGGGAGCCCGCTCGGGGGCATGTTCCATTTCCTTGGAGCTGGCGCTATGTTGAGGGGGAGCATCGCCCCGGCCACGATTGCCAGCGACCTGCCCGATTGATGCGCCGACCCTTCCCGCATGTCCGGCAAGAAAGGTGCCGTTCCCCGACCGCGTGCCGATGACCCGACACCGAACCAGACGCAGGACCATCTCCGTCGCGCTGGGACGGAATCGGCTTCCCTTGGGAGAGCTGAGGTTCGAGGTGGACGGCCCCCGGCAATTCAGCATGTTCCGGTATGCGCAGTCTTGGCTCGACAGGGGTGATGCCTTCGCCCTGTCGCCGACACTGCCGTTGAGCGATCAGTTCTTCTGGCACTCGGGGCGGGGCGGCTCCGTGCGGTCTGCGCTGCCGGGGGCCATTTCCGATGGAGCCTCCGACAGTTGGGGACGGGGCATCCTGCGCAAGGCCCTGCGGAGTCCGCCGAGCGAGCTGGACTTCCTGCTGCTGGCCAGCGACGCGACCCGGCAGGGGGCGCTGCGCTTTGCCGACGAGGACGGGCGTCTGCAATCTGCGGGCAGTCTCCCGCCTCCGCGCCTTGAAGACCTGGAAGTGCTGCGCGAATGGGCAGCGGCGTACGAGCTCGGCGCAGATGTCGGAGGATTGGCGGTAAGCGCACTGGCCCCCGTCGTCGGCTCGCTCGGAGGCCGGCGTCCGAAGTCGGACTTCGACGACGGCGGACATCTGGCGATCGCCAAGTTCACGTCGGCACGGGACACCCGCTCGGTCGAGCGGGTCGAGGTGGCGACCTTGAACCTCGCACGTGCGGCCGGGCTCAATGCGGCTCGAGCACGGCTCGAATTGGCACATGACGAGCGGCCGGTCGCGATCGTTCGACGCTTCGACCGCTGCGGCGACGACCGCATACCGTATCTGTCGGCCCGTTCGTTCCTCGGGACCGAAGCACGCGAGGGCTACTATACCGACATCGTCGACCGCCTCTCCGCGCATGGACACGCGCCCGAGCGCCAGATGGCGGAGCTCTACCGCCGGTTGCTCTTCACGATCCTCGTATCGAACAACGATGACCACCTGAAGAATCACGGCTTTCTCCATGTCTCCTCCGGCCGTTGGACGCTCGCGCCCGCGTTCGACATCAATCCGAAGCCCGAGCGACACCGGAGCCTGAAGACGGGGATCAGCGAAGAATACGGCACCGCCGCGTCCATCGAGGCCGCGATCGACGCGGCACTCTATTTCGAGTTGAGCCGGGATCGCGCCCGCGAGACCCTGAGCTCCATGCTGGAGGTCATCGAGGATCAGTGGGCCGGTCATTGCCGCGCCGAAGGTCTGTCGGCGGACGAGATCTCGGCTTATCGCCCCGCTTTCGAGCACGAGGAAACGGTGCGAGCCCGGCGGCTGGTCGCCAAGACCATCGCCGTCCGTCAGAGGCCGCCCGACAATCCCCAGTCAGGGTCACCGTCAACATCCGGGGCAACTTCCACCGGCTCGAGGACAAGCTCAAGTTCGGGCTCATCCACACCGAAGGCGCCGCAGATGTCGATCGAAGATGGGGACATCTCCCCATCGCGGCGACCTCGGGAGCTCGCACCTTAGCCCGGAACGGACGCCTGTCCCGGTCCGAAGCCCGACATCTATTCCCTACCTTTTCAGTTTGCACAACTGGCAGTAAATATCCTTGTGCGCCTGGACAAAAATTCGTCATCCTGATCCTGCATTCCCCGTTCACCGCAATAGTCTCTCCTGAAACATGTTTCCGTTTCTTCCCACGGTGCGGACTCGAATATTCGGTCCAATGTCATGTCAGGTCCTCCTGCGGTCAGGGTAACAGGTTCGAGCTCATGGACGTTCCCTTGGCTTCCATCACAAGTATTCGCTCCATGCGCGCAGATCTTCTTGTGACTTGGCGACGCGCAGGAACCACTTGGCCGCTTCCCCGTCGTCCCGGGCAACGCCAAGGCCTTTGGCATACATGGTCCCCAGAACTGCTTGGGCGACATCATTGTTCTGTTCGGCCGAGCGCCGGAACCATCGTGCCGCCTTGGCGTAGTCCCGAGACACGCCGCGACCCAGGAAATACATGATTCCCAAATTCATCTGGGCAGTATCGTTATCCTGCACGGCCGAGCGCCGGAACCATATCAACGCCCGAATATCGTCCCGAGGAACGCCTCTGCCATTGGCGTACATATCGCCAAGATCGTTCTGAGCACAGTCCTCTCCGTCCTCTGCGGCGCGGTGAAACCATCTCGCCGCCTCGTCGTCGCCGTCGTCACGGTACCGGCCCCCGAGTTCGTATGCCGCCAATGCTCGAGCAATCCTATCGGTCCATTCCACGGCATCGTCGTTTTCGGCAGCAAGTCGCACCCGTCGCACCCGTTCCGCACTGCCGACGTCGAGCCTCGTCGCCGCCATATACAGGGCGCTCGCGCTACCTTCCACGAGAACAACGCCCTTGTCAGCGCAATCACCTATCCATCGGAGCCACCTCGCCTGGGCACGGCATTGAGCAGGATCACCCCGGGAATGGGCCAGCGTGACGTTCCACGAACAACTTATGGTGCCCACGGGGTATCGGTAGAATGCCGGAAACGCTGACTCGTATTTTCCTCGACGAAGCGCCCTTACGGTGTATTCGTCAGGTATCGAACCGGAATGAATTCGGATCCCCCCGTGCGTCCCTTCGATCACTTCCAGAATTTCCACTGCTTCTTCGAAAAAATTCCAAGCGCCCGGAGTGGAATGCGCGTCGAGCGATACTGGCATGGGGGAGAGTGAAATCCTGGTTCTTCTTTCATGCACAAGATGCATTGGGAGTTGTTTGCGCATTTCGATCTCGAGTCTGATACCATGCATGTCTCTGAAATGATCTTCGGAAAACTTTCCCCATATGGAAAGGTCGAAATCAAAACCGTGACTTGCTTTGATATGGTTCCATATTTCAGTCTCGTACTTTGACGGAAATTCAGTCCATTCATTGTAAACCATACCCCGACGATTTCCATGGGAGTGATTTATCTCCATACGGCCCCTTTCGACTCTTCCTCCGTTGGATTCGAGGACCTTTTCAAGCATGGAAATGATGTCGCGAAATGCGGTCACGCTCAAGAACTTATCCCGGATCTCGGTAGACTGAGTCACCTTCATTTCCCCTGGAGTAAGGAGTCCAGTCCGCAACCGGGCGTGGCTCCGATTCCCCGATTTTACGCCCTCATGCGGCATCGGGGTGACGCTGGCTCCGGAGCCTCAAAGACGGCTTTCCGTCACGTGCGCATCCTTGCGGCGGTCGAGGTCGGGGAGGAGCTCGGTTCCGAGCCCGACCCCCTCCGGCGGGAGGACCCAGCCGTTCTCGATGACCGGGGTCGCGGTCACGAGCTCGCGGTACCAGCCGGTGTAGAAGGACCGCACCGACTCCTGCACGAGGGCGTTCGGCACGCTGAGCGACAGGTGCACGCAGGCCATGAATGCGACCGGCCCGGAGCAGTCGTGCGGGGCGACCGGCCGGTGGTACGTGTCCGCGAGGGCCGCGATCTTCCGCGCCTCGGTGAGCCCGCCGCACCACGAGATGTCCGGCATGACGATGCCGCACGCCCCGGTCTCGAGGAGAGCGCGGAACTCCCACTTGCCGCCCAGAGTCTCGCTCACGCAGATCGGGACGCGGGTCTTCGAGGCGTAGTCGGTGAGCGCGGCGAGGCTGTCCATGCGGATCGGGTCCTCGTACCAGAAGGGGTCGAAGGGCTCGAGGGCGGCCGCGATCCGGACCGCGGCGGGGTGCCGCCAGAGCGAGTGCAGCTCCACCATGATGTCCATCCGGTCCCCCACCGCACCGCGGATCTTCCGGAACGGCTCGAGCGCGCGGTCGAGGTCGCGGCCGGAGATGTGGTACCCGTCCGACTCGACCGCCGCGTGGTCGAAGGGCCAGATCTTCATCCCCGTGATGCCCTGCTCGAGGAGGCTCTGCGCGAGCTCGTCGGCCCGGTGGAGGAAGGCGTCGAGGTCCTCGTAGGGGCCTTCCGCCTCCCCCTCGAGCCCCCAGTCGTCCGTCCCCCAGTCGGGGCGGCTCCGGACGTAGCGATAGCCCGCACAGGTGTTGTAGGTGCGGATCCGCTCCCGCGAGAGCCCGCCCAGCAACTGGTAGACCGGCTGCCCGGTGGCCTTCCCGAAGAGGTCCCAGAGGGCGATGTCCACCGCCGACCGCCCCCGTGCCTCGACTCCGGTGCCGGCGAAGCCGACGTAGGGGGTGAGGTCGCGGCCGATCCGCTCGATGGCCAAGGGGTCCCTTCCGAGCACCGTCATCGCCGCCGACTCGTGGAGGTACGCTTCGACGGCCCTCGCGCCGAAGAACGTCTCCCCGAGGCCGACGAGCCCTTCGTCGGTGTGCACCCGCACCCAGAGCACGTTCGGGAACTCGTCGAGCCGCACCGTCTCGAGCGCCGTGATCTTCATGTCTCGCTTCCTTCCTTCCTTCCGGCCGTGGGAACAACGTCCACGATTGGGCGCATCCGTGGATCCTGCGACTGTGGGCTTCCCGGCCCTGTCCGGCGGACGGACCGCTCGCCGCGTTGCGGCGCCGCCTCAGGCGAGGAGGGTCAGCCTCGTGACCTGCTCCGGCGCCAGCTCGGCGAGGTAGAGGTTCCCGGCCCGGTCGCCCCAGAGACCGTGCGCGCCGTTGATCGCGCCCCGGCACCGGCCAACGAGCTCGCCGGAGGGGTCGAGCACGCTGATCCTCGGGATCTGGTCGGTCACGAAGACGAAGTCGCGATCGTCGACGTAGATCTTCATGGGGTGGTAGAAGTCGCCCCACTCTGCGAGGTGGGATCCCTCGCGATCGAAGACCTGCAGCCGGTTGTTCTCCCGGTCGGCGACGCAGACCCGATCCCTCCGATCGACCCAGACGCAGTGCGGCGTGGTGAACTCGCCGGCGCCGGCGCCCCGGCCTCCCCACGTCTGGCGCAGCGCGCGGTCCTTCGCGAAGCGGTGCACGACCGAATTGCCGTAGCCGTCCGAGACGTATATCTCGCCGTCCGGCGCCATCGATGCCGCCGTCGGGTGATTGAACGGCGCCTGCAAGCGGGGCGCATGGCGCTCGCCGAGCGCGAACCGGCGATTGCCGTGCGTATCGAAAGCGAGCACCTGGTGCGCATCACGGTCGGCGAGCAGGATCAGATCATCGTCATTGATCGACATGTAGTGGACATCGGCAATCTCGCCCCGCCCCCACGACCGGACGAACCCGCCGTCGGGATCGAAGACGAGGACCGGCGAATCCGCCCCCCGGTGGCCAACGTGCACGAAACCCTCGGAATCGACGACGAGATCGCTCACGAAGCCGAGGGGCTCTTCTCCAGACGGCTTGCACCAGCGCCGCTCCACGCGGTACCGCCGCTCGCCGAGCGCGACGACGAGATGTTCTTCAGCCATTCCTGTCTCCTTCCGCAACGGTAGACGGCCTGCGCCGTCCGTTCACGAAGCCGACTCGGTCCGCGCCCCTTCATCGGCGCCGCATCCGCAACCCGGCGCGGAAGCGGTTCGCGCGGAGGGGAAGCCCGCGCCCCTGCGTCAGATGGCGCCCTCCTCCCGCAGTCTCGCGACCTCCTCCGCGCCGAGGCCGAGAACCTCGGCGTACACCTCCTCGGTGTGCTCGCCGAGGAGCGGCGCCACCTCGGTCCGGACCGGGTTCTCCGACATCTTCACCGGCCACCCCGGGACCGCGACCTCCCCCCGATCCCGGTGCCGGACGGTCGCGATGATGTCGCGCCGGCGCATGTCCTCGCTCTCGATGAGCTCCTTGATGTCGTTCACCGCGCCGGCCGGGACCCCGGCCCCACCGACGATGTCCATCACCTCGCGCTTGGTGTGCTCGAGGGTCCAGGCGGTGACCTCCGCCTCCAGCTCCTCGCGGTTCGCCATCCGCTGGTGACCATCCGCGAAGCGCGGATCCTCGATGAGATCCTCGCGGCCGAGCGCGGCGCAGAAGCGCCGCCAGTGCGCGTCCATGTCGCGCTGGACGAAGATGTAGCACCAGTCGTTCGGGCCGCCCCCCTTGCAGGGGAAGATGCCGCCCGGCGCCCCCGTCGCGGCGTCGTTCCCGACCCGCGGAGCGGCGTGGTTGAGCAACTGCTGGCGCGAGAAGGTGACCCGGCAGAAGTTGAGCATCGCGTCCTGCATCGCCACCTGCACCCGCTGCCCGCGCCCGGTACGCGAGCGCTGGATGACCGCGGACAGGATCGATACCGCGAGGTGCAGCCCCGTCCCCGTGTCGCCGATGGTCGCGCCGGGCCGGATCGGCAGGCCGTCCCGCTCGCCGGTGATGCTCATCACCCCGCCCGTCGCCTGCGCGATCATGTCGAACGAGCGGAAGTCCGCGTGCGGGCCGTCCTCCGCGAACCCCTTGACCTGGGCGAAGATGCAGCGCGGGTTGATGGCCTGGATCGCCTCCCACCCGAACCCGAGCTTCTCGATCGTTCCCGGCGCGAAGTTCTCGATCACCACGTCCGCGTGCTCGATGAGCCGGCGAAGGAGAGCCCTGCCCCCGTCCGACTTGAGGTTGCAGGTGACCGAACGCTTGTTCGCGTTGAGGAGGATGAAGTAGAGCGAGTCCATGTCGGGGCGCTCGGAGATCGTGAGCCTTCCCGCGTCCCCCCGCCGCGGCTCCTCGACCTTGATGACGTTCGCGCCGTGCCACGCCAGCGCCTCGGTGCACGAGGGGCCCGCCTCGAACTGGGTGAGATCGACCACGGTGAGCCCGGATAGCGGCGCATCGCTCATGACTGTCCTCCTCGAACGAATCGGCGCGGCCCCGGCCGCGAAGCACGGAACCTCCATCCAAAGCATAACCCCGATCTTCCCCGGGAGGCGCGGAGGCCGCCCGCCGCCCTTGCGGATCCGCTCCGATCAACGCTCGATTGCGCGCCCGACCGCCCGTTTGCCCTGTCGTGGGGCTAGAATCGCGGCTCGCTCGCGCATCGGCGCCCCGGTCACAACGGGGCCCGGCCCCCGAGGGCCGGGAAAGCCGGTGCGAGCGGCGCGAAGCGGGCCACAAGGGGGGAACGTCCGTGCAGATCGCCAACGTGACGGTAGAAGCCTACGACCTCGGCCGCGACTTCCGATGGGGCGGAAGACGCTCCATGGACGTGGAGGCAGTGCTTCTGACCCTGGAGGGAGACGAAGGCCAGCAGGGAACGGCCCTCGCCTGGACCGCCGAGCTCCCGGTACGGGCGGTGGTCGCCGCCATCGAGGAAGCCGCCGCGCCGCTCCTCGCGGGCGCCGACCCGCTCGATCGGCCCCGCATCCTCGCCCCGCTCTGGCGCGCGTTCCGCGTCGGCCTGCCCCTTCCGGTCATCGGAATCGTCGACGTCGCGCTCTGGGATCTCGCCGCCCGCGCCGAGGATCTCTCCATCGCGGACATGCTCGGCCGGCGGCGCGAGCGCGTCCGGGGGTGCGCGAGCGCTCCGCCCGTCGACACCCCGGAGGACGGAGAGGCGATGGTGGACGAGCTGCTCGACGACGGATTCCGCGCGATCAAGCTCCATGTCTGCGGCGATCTCGAAACCGACATCGCGGTTTCCCGGGCGGCCCGGCGTGCGGCCGGAGACGATGTGGACCTCATGATGGACGCGATGGCCGTGTACGACCGGCACTCGGCGCGCTCTCTCGGCTTCGTGCTGGACGATCTCGACTTCCGCTGGTACGAGGACCCGCTTTCGGACGAGGACCTCGAAGGCTGGCGGGAGCTCCGGCGCCAGCTCGAGACGCCCATCGCGGGGGCCGACTCGGTGCGGTTCACGGCCCGCGACTACGGCCGCCCGGCCGCGTCCGGGGCGTTCGACATCGTGCGCATGGACGCGGCGCGAAACGGGATCACCGAGCTGCGCGCGCTCGCCGACCTCGCCGCATCGCTGGGACTCCAATGCGAGGGTCACAGCTTCGGCTCCGCCCTCGGGCAGGCCGCGAACCTCCAGGTCGCCCTCTCCATCTCGAACGGGGACTTCTTCGAGCTGCCGGTCCCGATCGGTGGGCTCGACACCGGCGTCCAGGAGGGTCTCGAGCTCGACGAGGACGGCTACGTCGTCGCCCCGGAAGGACCCGGGCTCGGTCTCGAGCTCGACCCGGACGCCCTCGCGTCCTGCCGCATCGACTTCGGCTGAGGGCGGCGGCCGCGGCGAAACGGAGCACGGGCGGAAGCGCCGGTCAGCCGACAATTCCGTTCAGGATTGCTCAGGCGCGAATCCGGAAGGTGAGCGCCGCCGCGACGAACAGCGCCGCGGCGGCGGTGAGCGACGGCAACTGGAAGCTGTCGCCGATGTGATAGGCGTAGCCGGCGAAGGTGGGGCCGATCATCTGGCCGAGGCCGAACGAAGCCGTCATCAGCGCGAGGACCCGGGTGCGGTCGCCGGTGCTCAGCCGCTGCGCCGCGATGAGCCCGAGGGCGGTGATGCCCATGAACGTCCCCCCGAGCACGGCGGCGGCGGCCAGCACCGCCAGCGCGCTGCTCTCGAACACGCTTGCGGCGACGCCGGCGCCCTCGACCAGGCAGGCAAGGGCGAACGCGGCACCGTTCCCGAGCCGCCGGCCAAGCCACGCCCAGAGGGCCACCGACGGGGCGGCCGCGAGCCCGACGACGACCCACACCACTTCTTCAAGGGCGGCGACCTCGGGGGTCGTCCGGACCATCTGCGAGATGAAGGTCGCGGTGATCACGTAGCCGAAGCCGAACAGCCCATATGCCGTGATGAGGGCGCGAAGACCCCGGCCGGCCGCCGCCGGTCCGCCGGATTGCGGCGCATGCTCGGCGCCCGGCGTTTCCGAGACGAGCCAAGCCCCCGCAACCAGCCCGAGCAGGGCGAGCGCCCCGCTCGCCAGCCAGAGATTCTCCCATCCGGCTCCGGTCGCGGCGAATCCCGACACGAGCACGGCCGAGACCGCGATGCCGACACCGACACCGGCGAACGGCATCCACGACAGCTCGGAGCGCCCGGCGGCGGCGAGCCGGTCGAGGACGAGTCCCGACGCGAGCACAATCGCAAGCGCACCCGCCACTCCACCGGCAAAGCGGAGCGCCAGGAACGCGGCCATCTCCGCCGTCAGCCCCATCGTCGCGGTGGTCGTCACGCTGAGCGCCAGAACCCCGAGCAGCAATCCCCGCCGGCCGCCCGGCCTGAGAACCCGCGCGGCGGCAATCGCTCCCACCAGATGGCCGAGCATGTTGGCGGACGCGATCAGTCCGCCCTCGGACGGGGTCAGGCCCAGTTCCTCGGCCATGAACGGGAGGATCGGGGTGTAGACGAACCGTCCGATCCCGAGCGCAACCGCGAGGACGACGAGGCCGCCGAACGCGACGGCAAGCGGGGAACGCGAAACGGTCAGGGGTTCAGATGGAGAAGGTAAATCCGCGTGAGCAGCTCCGGCAGCATCTTCCGGAACGCCGCGAAGTTTGCGTCAACTTCCGCTTGGAGCTTCTCGTCCATGGGCCAAATTCTACCCCGCATCGTCACTCCGACAACGCACCATCCGGATGCCGGCCACGGTCCTGGCCACCCGAGCAATCGCTCTCCGTGATGGACGGGCCACATAGTCTGGCTCCGGGGAGCCGCACCATCTATTCTCATCCGGACGTTTTCCGGGAGGCGCCCCGATGACTTCGGAGAAACCCTACGTGCCCGCCGGCGCGGGCGCCGTCCTCGAGGACACCGTCGTCGAAGCGAGGATGCCGTGGAGCGCATCGACCACGACGGCGTAGACGCCCATCGTGTCGCCCGCGCGGATCACCCGACGGGCCGCATCGAGCAGCAGGGTCTCGCCGAGCCCGCTCCCCGAGTTTCCCGGCTGCCGGTCGTTCAGGCTGCGGAGCGGCGAAGTCGAGGCGTACGAGCGGCACATCGAGTTCTGGGACGCGGCGACGGAGACGGCATGGGAACTCCGCGACGTGACCGGCTCCCACGAGCTGCCGGGTCAGCGGCTCGTGGGACTTTGCGCGATCATCGCGGGGGTGCGCGGCGCAGGGATCGCATGCTTCGGCCACACGAGCTTCTTGCAGCGCGACGAACGGGGCGAGCGCCTGCGCCTCCTGGAGGCGGACGAGGCGGTGTATCTTTACCCGGAGCGGGCGCGTATGCCGCTCGACTCGGTGCTCACGGTGGGTGAGCACGGCCTTCCGGACGTGGTTCTGGAGGTGGACAACACGACGGACGTTCGCCGAGGGAAGCTTGGGCTGTACGAGTCGTGGGGCTTCCCGGAGGTATGGGTGGAGGTCCCGGAGGTGCAGACGGCGGGCCGTCCCCGGGGTCTCGTCCGCGGGCTCACGGTTTACCGGCGGGAAGGCGGGCGGTTACGGGCGGCGGCGAGTGGGGCCTTTCCGGGGTGGCGGGCGTCCGAGATCCACGCGGGGCTGAACGAGCTGCGGGTGTCGGCTCTGACGAGCAGTGCGCTCACTCGGGTGGGACGGGCGCTCGGGGCGCGGGACGGCACCCGGCCCGACGACATGCCCTGGCTTCGCGTGCAGCGTGAGGAGAGTCGCGAGGAGGGGCGAGCCGAAGGCCGTGTCCAAGGTCGTGCCGAGGGTCGTGCACTGCAGCAAAAGTAGTCATTCATAAATCTCAGTATACTGGAAGAATGTTCGTACTGGGAAAACTGGTGGATTCTGTAAGTATAAAGCCAGTTCTCTCTACAATCAAGTTGTTGAGCTGACTTGCGCTCTATGATATC
>JAJECB010000071.1 GCA_022822245.1 Gammaproteobacteria bacterium | reverse complement strand
GCGGGGTTGAGCGCGATTGCCCGCGCGATGCAGACCCGCTGCTTCTGGCCGCCCGAAAGCTCGTGCGGATAACGGTAGAGGAACTGGCGTTCGAGGCCGACGATCTCGAGGAGCTCCGCAACGCGCCGCCACAGCGCGGCTCCCCGAAGATCGCCGTGGAGGATGAGCGGCTCGGCGACGCTGCGAAGCACCGTCATCCTCGGGTTGAGCGCCGAGTGGGGGTCCTGGAACACCATCTGGGCCTTGCGCCGGATCGGGCGCTGCTCGGAGCGGCGAAGACGGGTGATGTCCTCCCCGTCGAGCCGGACCGAGCCGTCCGTCGCGTCCACGAGGCGGAGCGCGGCCTTGCCGACCGTGGACTTGCCCGAGCCGGACTCCCCGACCAGCCCGACCGCTTCCCCGCGCGCGACGGTGAGGCTGACCCCGTTCACCGCACGCACGATGACCGGGTTCCGGCGGCGGCGGGACACGTCGAAGTGGACGTGAAGGTCGCGCAGGTCAAGCACCGCGGTCTCCCGAGTCCTCGAGGTGTTCCGGGTCGTCCGGATTCCCCGGATTTCCCGAGTCCCCCGAGCCCCCCGGGGGTACGCCCACGCCCTCCCCCACCGTCTCCGGGGTCCCGTCCGGCAACCCGTGCGCCAGGCAGGCGACTCTCTGCCCCGCGCCGATCTCCCGGAGCGGCACCCCTTCCGCGCACACCGGCAGGGCGTACGGGCATCGGTGCTGGAAGCGGCACCCGGGCGGCGGGTCGTAGAGGTTCGGCAGCGTCCCGGGGATCCCCGAGAGAGCGGATGCCCGCCGCCCCGGATGGGGCACCGCACGCAGCAGCCCCCGGGTGTAGGGATGCCCGGGCGCGGAGAAGAGCCTCGCGACCGCCGCATCCTCCACGACCTGGCCCGCGTACATCACGATCACGCGCCGGCAGAGGCTCGCGACGACCCCGAGATCGTGCGAGATCATGATGACCGAGAGGTCGAGGTCCTCCATGAGCTCCGCGATGAGGTCGAGGATCTGGGCCTGGATGGTGACGTCGAGCGCGGTCGTCGGCTCGTCCGCGATCAGCAGGCGCGGGTTCCCGGACAACGCCTGCGCGATGAGGACCCGCTGGCGCATCCCGCCGGAGAGCTGGTACGGATGGGCCTCCATCTGCCGCTCGGGGTTGGGCAGGTGCACCCGGCGGAGCATGTCGATCGCATGCTCGCGCGCCTCCCGCCTCCCGAGCCGTTCACCCTCCGGACGCACCCGCTGGTGGGCCAGGATCACGTCCACGAGCTGCTGGCCGATCGTGAACACCGGGTTCAGGTAGGTCATCGGGTCCTGAAAGATCATCGCGATCTCGACCCCGCGGAGCGCGCGCAGCCGGGACTCGCCCGCTGCGATGAGGTCTTCGCCGTCGTAGCGGATGCGCCCGGACACGATCCGGGCCGGCGGTGCCGGCACAAGGCCGAGGATGCTCTTCGCGGTCACCGACTTTCCGCAGCCCGTCTCCCCGACGATGCCGAGCGACTCGCCGGCCGCAAGGTCGAAGCTCACCCCGTCGATCGCCCGGTAAGCGCCATCGAACGTGTCGAACTCCAGGCGAAAGTCCTCGACCGAGAGCAGGGGCTCAGCACCGCCGGTCATCGGAACGAAACCCCGCCGCTCACTCGCGGTGCTGCGGATCGAGGATGTCGCGAAGGCCGTCGCCCAGCAGGTTGAAGCCGAGTACGGTGAGGAAGATCGCGAGCCCGGGAAAGAAGGAGTACCACCACCAGTCCGGGAGGTAGGTGCGGGCGACGCTGATCATCGCGCCCCACTCCGGGAACGGCGGCTGCGCGCCGAGACCGAGGAAGCCGAGGCTCGCCGCCCCGAGGATCGCCATCCCCATGTCCATGCTCGCCTTGACGATGATCGGCGAAGTGCAGTTCGGGAGGATGTGCACGAAGACCACCCGCAGCCTTCCCGCTCCCATCGAGTGCGCCGCCTCGACGTAGATCTCGTTCTTGAGCGAGAGGGTCTTCGCCTGCACCAGGCGGACGTACCCCGGCCACCACACGAGCGAGAGAGCGAGCATCGCGTTGACGATCCCGGGCCCGAGCGCGCCCACGATCGCGATCGCGAGGATGAGGCCGGGCACCGACAGGAACACGTCGGTCACCCGCATGATGACCTCCTGCACCCACCCCCCGACGTAGCCCGCGATCATGCCGAGAGGCACTCCGATCAGCATCGCCACCCCGGTGACGATGAGCGCGATCTGAAGCGTCACCCGCGCGCCGACGATGACCCGGGTGAAGATGTCGTTCCCCACCTCGTCCGTGCCGAGCCAGTGCACCGGTCCGGGCGGCTGGAGCTTCCGCTCGATGTGCACCGCCCCCGCCGCGTCCTCCGGGAACGGAACGAACCACGGGCCGACCGCAGCGGTGAGCAGGAACAGGAGCACGATGCCGAAACCGAGCATCGCCGAACCGTTACGGGCGAAGGTTCGAACGTAGAGCCGGGCGAGCCGGATGGTCGCCGCATGCCGCTCGCGCCAGCCGGGCCGGTCCATGCCCGCCCTCGTCCCCTTCGCGATCTCCATTCCCGTCCCGCTCCCCTTCGCCCGCCCCGTCAGACCTGCTGGCGCACCCGTGGGTCGAGCATCCCGTAGACCACGTCGATGAGGAAGTTGGTCAGCATGAAGAAGAACCCGAGCACGATGGTCGCCCCCATGATCGGCTCGAAGTCCGAGCTGATGGCCGCCTGCACCGCGTAGAGGCCGATCCCCGGCCAGTCGAACACCGCCTCGACCAGCACCGTGCCGCCCAGCATCCAGCCGAAGCGCAGGCCGATCATCGCCATGGTCGGCAGCATCGCGTTGCGCAGCGCGTAGACGGCGACGATGCG
>JAJECB010000006.1 GCA_022822245.1 Gammaproteobacteria bacterium | reverse complement strand
CTCCAGCACGACCCCGACGTCGATGACGACATCCTCGCCCGCCTCCACCTCCCCGCGAATATCGACCCGCGAAGCGTCCCGCAGGGTGACCCCTCCGCGCATCAGCTCTTCCGCCCGCCGGCGTTGGAGGCGGCGCTCGACTGCCTCGAGCTCGATTCGGTCGTTGACCCCGAGCGCCTCGTCCGGCGACGACGGAGCGACCGGTGTCACCGCGAAACCCTCCTCCACGGCCATCGCCACCACATCGGTGAGATAGTACTCCCCTTGTGCATTGTCGGCGGAGAGCCCCTCCGCCCAGCGGCGGAGCGGCGCGGCGGGGGCGGCGATGATCCCGGTGTTGATCTCGCGGATTGCACGCTCGGCGGGGCCCGCATCCCGGTGCTCCACGATGGCGACGACGCGCCCTTCGGAATCGCGTCGCACCCGACCGTAGCCGTCCGGGCGGTCCACGGAGACGGTGAGGAGGGCGAGCTTGTCCGGGCCGACCTCCGCCGCGAGCCGGCGAAGCGAGGCGGGCTCCAGACCCGGCACGTCACCGTAGAGGACGAGGACCGCGCGCCCGTCGGAGACGGCGGGAAGCGCCCTCGCGAGCGCGTCCCCGGTACCGAGGGGTCGGGGTTGCTCGACCCAGTCGAGCGCCAGCGCGTCGGGCTCGAGAGCGGCCTCGACCCCGGGGCGAATCGATTCGCCCCGGTAGACGACGTGGACCGCGGCGGGCTCGATGGCTCGCGCGGCCGCGATCACCCAGGCGAGGAGCGGGCGCCCCGCCGCCGGCTGGAGGACCTTCGGAAGGCCGGAGCGCATCCGCTTGCCCTCGCCGGCCGCGAGGATGACGACCTCGAAGTCCGTCATGCGCGGCTCCCTCCCCTCCGATGCAATGCCGGATGCGGCGCCGCGAACGAGTCCCCTCCCGTTGGCGGCGGCCGCGGCTTGCGGCGGCCGACGGAGGCCCCCTGGCCTCGCCTCAGGCCCGTCCGGAGCGGCGGCGCATCCGCTCCAGGGTCCGAAGCTGCGCCACCGCCTGGGCAAGCTCGGCCCGGGCCTTCGCGTAGTCGATCTGTGCCTGCCGGTCGTGAAGGGCCTGCTCCGCCTGCTCCTTGGCGGCCGCGGCGGCCGCCTCGTCGACGTCTTCGGCCCGAAGCGCGGTGTCGGTGAGCACCGTCACCAGGTGGGGCTGCACCTCGAGGATACCGCCCGACACGTAGAACGACTCCTCCTCGCCCCCCGGAACGACCGCCCGCACCTCTCCCGGCGCGAGGGTGGTGATGAGGGCGCTGTGCCCGGGCATGATGCCGACCTCTCCCTCGACGGCCGGGGCGAACACCATCTCCACGTCGCCGGAGAAGATCTCGCGCTCCGCGCTCACCACGTCGAGCCGGGTGGTCATCGCCGTCGCCTCCCTCTCCCGCCGGATCCGCGAGGGTCCGGGCTCACAGGGTCTTCGCCTTCTCGACCGCTTCCTCGATCCCGCCCACCATGTAGAAGGCCTGCTCGGGCAGGTGATCGTACTCGCCGTCCACGATGGCGCGGAACCCCGCGATGGACTCGCGCAGCGGCACGTACTTGCCGGACGAACCGGTGAACACCTCCGCGACGAAGAACGGCTGCGAGAGGAACCGCTCGAGCTTCCGGGCCCGCGACACGGTGAGCCGGTCCTCGTCCGACAGCTCGTCCATGCCGAGGATCGCGATGATGTCCTTGAGTTCCTTGTAGCGCTGGAGGGTGCTCTGCACCGCCCGCGTGGTGTCGTAGTGCTCCTGGCCGAGCACCTGGGGGTCGAGCTGCCGGCTCGTCGAGTCGAGCGGGTCCACGGCGGGATAGATCCCGAGCTCCGCGATCTGCCGCGAGAGCACCACCGTCGCGTCGAGGTGAGCGAAGGTGGTCGCCGGCGAGGGATCGGTCAGGTCGTCGGCCGGGACGTACACCGCCTGGATGGAGGTGATCGACCCGGTCCGGGTCGAGGTGATGCGCTCCTGCAGCACCCCCATCTCCTCGGCCAGGGTCGGCTGGTAGCCGACCGCCGAGGGCATGCGTCCGAGCAGGGCCGACACCTCGACCCCCGCGAGGGTGTAGCGGTAGATGTTGTCGATGAAGAGGAGGACGTCGCGACCCTCGTCCCGGAAGTACTCCGCCATGGTGAGCCCGGTGAGGCCGACCCGGAGGCGGTTCCCGGGCGGCTCGTTCATCTGCCCGTAGACGAGGGCCACCTTGTCGAGGACCCCGCTCTCCGTCATCTCGTGGTAGAGGTCGTTGCCCTCGCGGGTGCGCTCCCCCACCCCGGCGAAGACGGAGTAGCCGCTGTGCTCGATCGCGATGTTGCGGATGAGCTCCATCACGCACACCGTCTTGCCGACACCAGCGCCCCCGAACAGCCCCACCTTGCCGCCCTTGGCGAAGGGGCAGATGAGGTCGACGACCTTGATGCCGGTCTCGAGCAGCTCCACTGTCGGCGCCTGATCGGCGTAGGCGGGCGCGTCGCGGTGGATGGTCCAGTGCTCGTCCGCTCCGATGTCGCCCGCCTCGTCCACCGGCTGCCCGAGGACGTCCACGATCCGCCCGAGCGTCTTCGGCCCGACCGGCACCGCGATCGGCTCGCCCGTGTTCACCACCTCGACCCCGCGCTTCAGCCCATCCGTCGAACCCATCGCGATCGCCCGCACCACCCCGTCGCCGAGCTGCTGCTGCACCTCGAGGGTGAGGTTCTGCTCCTCGAGCCGGAGCGCGTCATAGACCTTGGGGATCTCTCCGCGCGGGAACTCCACGTCCACCACCGCGCCGATGATCTGTACGACTTCTCCACCGCTCATCCGCTTTGTCCTCGATTCCGTCCCGCTCGACCGGGACTCGTTGGGTTCCGGTTACGTCGCTCGCGCGCCTCGGCTCAGACTGCGGCCGCGCCGCCCACGATCTCCGAGATCTCCTGGGTGATGGCGGCCTGGCGGGCCTTGTTGTAGGCGAGCTGCAGCTCGTCGATGAGCGTGCCCGCGTTGTCCGTCGCGGCCTTCATCGCCACCATCCGGGCCGCCTGCTCGCTCGCCCCGTTCTCCATGACCGCCTGGTACACGAGGGACTCGATGTACCGGACGAACACCCGGTCCAGCACCTCCGGCGCACCGGGCTCGTAGAGGTAGTCCCAGTAGACGTCGAGGGTCTCCTCCCCGGCGGGCACGAAGGGCAGCAACCGCTCGATGCGGGGCCGCTGGGTCATCGAGTTCACGAAGTCGTTGTAGGCCATGTAGACCCGGTCGAGCCGCCCTTCCTCGTAGGCGGCGAGCAGCACCCTGACCACCCCGACCAGATCCGCGATGTGGGGCTCGTCCCCGACGTGGGTCGCCTGTCCGACCACGTTCGCCCCGAGGCGGCGGAGGAACATCGAGCCCTTGTTGCCGATGACGCACGCGTCGAGCTCGAGCCCCGACTCGCTCCATCCCTCCATCTCCCGGAGGAGGCTTCGGAACAGGTTGGAGTTGAGCCCCCCGCAGAGGCCCCGGTCGGTCGATACGAGGAGCACCCCGACCCGCTTCGGCTCGCGCTCGGCCATGAACGGGTGCCGGTACTCGGAGTGGGCCTGGGCGATGTGGGCGATGACCTGGCGCATCTTGAGGGCGTAGGGCCGGGCCGCGTTCCGGCGTTCGAGGGCTCGCCGCATCTTGCTCGCGGCCACCATCTCCATCGCCCGCGTGATCTTCTGCGTATTCGCGATGCTCTTGATCTTGGTCCGGATTTCCTTCGCGGCAGCCATGTCGAATCCCGATTCGGTTCCCGTTCCCCGTTCTCGTCCCCGATCTGCGGTCGCGCCCGCCGTCCCGCCTACCAGGCCTGGGTCGACTTGAAGCTGTCGACGGCCCCGGTGAGCCCCGCCTCGATCTCGTCGTTGAAGTCCGCGGTCGCGTCGATCGTGCCCATGAGCTCTCCGTGCTCGGCGTGCATGTAGCTGTGGAGGGCGGCCTCGAAGCCCGCGATCTTCTCGAGGGGGAGGTCGTCGAGATAGCCCCGGTCCACCGCGAAGAGGCTGACGGCCATCTCCGAGATGCTCATCGGCGCGTACTGCATCTGCTTCATCATCTCCATGACCCGCTGCCCGCGCTCGAGCTGCCGGCGCGTCGCCTCGTCGAGGTCGGAGGCGAACTGGGCGAACGCCGCGAGCTCTCGGTACTGGGCGAGGGCGAGGCGCACCCCGCCGCCGAGCTTGCGGATGATGGTGGTCTGGGCCGCCCCCCCCACCCGCGACACGGAGAGCCCGGCGTTCACGGCCGGACGGATGCCGGCGTTGAACAGGTCCGTCTCGAGGAAGATCTGCCCGTCGGTGATGGAGATGACGTTCGTCGGCACGAACGCCGACACGTCGCCCGCCTGGGTCTCGATGATCGGAAGAGCGGTGAGCGAGCCGGTCCGCTCCTTCACCTCTCCGTTCGTGCGCCGCTCGACCTCGTTCGCGTTGATGCGCGCGGCCCGTTCGAGCAGGCGCGAGTGCAGGTAGAACACGTCCCCGGGGTACGCCTCGCGCCCCGGCGGCCGGCGGAGCAGCAGCGAGATCTGGCGGTACGCCCATGCCTGCTTGGTGAGGTCGTCGTAGATGATGAGCGCGTCCTCTCCCCGGTCGCGGAAGTACTCGCCCATCACGCAGCCGCTGTAGGGCGCGATGTACTGCATCGCGGCCGACTCCGCGGCGGGGGCGGCCACCACCACCGTGTGCTCCATCGCGTCATGCTCTTCGAGCCGGCGGACCACGGCCGCGATCGAGGAGTTCTTTTGCCCGATGGCGACGTAGATGCACTTGATGCCCGAGCCCTTCTGATTGATGATGGTGTCGATCGCGACCGCGGTCTTCCCGGTCTGCCGGTCGCCGATGATGAGCTCGCGCTGGCCGCGGCCGATCGGGATCATCGCGTCGATCGACTTGAGCCCGGTCTGCACCGGCTGCCCGACCGACTGGCGGGTAATGACCCCGGGGGCGATCTGCTCGATGGGGAGGCGGGCTTCCGTCTCGATGGGCCCCCGCCCGTCGATGGGCTCGCCGAGAGAATTGACCACCCGTCCGAGCACTCCCCGCCCCACCGGGACCTCGAGGATCCGTCCGGTGCACCGCACCACGTCACCCTCGGAGATGTGCTTGTAGTCCCCGAGCACGACCGCCCCCACCGAGTCGCGCTCCAGGTTGAGCGCGAGGCCGTAGGTGTTGCCGGGAAACTCGATCATCTCGCCCTGCATCACGTCGCTCAGGCCGTGAACGCGGGCGATCCCGTCCGTCAGGGTCACGACGCTCCCTTCGGTCCGGGTCTCGGTCCGGATCTCGAAGGTCTCGATCCGCTCGCGGATGAGTTCGCTGATTTCCGTCGCGCTAAGCTTCATTACTTGCTACCTGCTCCGCAGTTGCGTTTCCCGGCCGCTCCGGCGCACCGCAGCGGCGCCGGGAAGAGATTCAGACGAGGTCCTGGGCAAGCTCGCGCAGCCGCCCAGCGAGCGACGCGTCGATGACGGAGTCGCCAACCCGGATCACGACCCCGCCGATGAGCGAGTCGTCGACCGCGGTCTCGAGAGTGATCTCGCGCCCGAGGCGCCGTCCGATCGCCTGGGCGAGCAGCTCGACCTGGGGCGGATCGAGCTCGTAGGCGGAGACGATCTCGACCGCGCTCCGCCCTGCCCGCCGGCTCCGCTCCGCCTCGAAGAGCCGTGCGATCTCGGGGCCGAGCCCGAGGCGCCGCCCTTCCCCGAGGACCCGGACGAAGTTGGCCATGGTGGGGGAGAACCCGTCCCCGCAAACATCGAGGACGAGGTCGGTCACCCGGTCCGCGGGGACCCGCGGGTCGGCAAGCAGCTTCGCGAGCTCCGGGTCTCCGGTCACCGCCGCGAGCAGATCCATTCCCTCGGACCACGTGTCCACCGCGCTCTCGCGCTCCGCCTGGCGGTACGCCGCCTGGGCGTACGGCCGGGCCAGGGTAATCGCGTCGTCCATCGCCATCGCCGTGCTTCCTCGCCTAGAGCTCCTCGGCGAGCTGGCCGAGCAGCTCCGCGTGCTGCCCTGCGTCCACCTCGCGCCGGAGCAGGCGTTCCGCCCCGGCGAGCGCGATGAGACCCACCTCCTTCCGCAGCGCCTCGCGCGCCCGCAAGGACTCCTGGTCGATCTCGGCCCGCGCCGCGACGAGGAGCCGCTCGCCCTCGGTGCGGGCCGCCGCCTTCGACTCCTCCACGATCTCGGCGCCGCGCCGCTGCGCCTGGGAGATGATGTCGCCCGCCTGCTCGCGTGCATCCTTCAGCAGCTCCGCCGCCTGCTCCTCGGCGCGGGCCTGGCTCTCGTGGCCCTGCTCGGCCGCGGCGAGACCCTCCGCGATCCGGGCTCGACGATCCTCGAGCGCATTGAGGATCGGCTTCCAGAGGAACTTCATCACGAACAGCACGAGCACCAGGAAGGTGCCCATCTGCCCGAACAGAGTGGCCGTCACGTTCACCGTCGTCCCCCTCCTCCGCGAGCGGAGGCTCGTTTGCTCATGGGTCCGATCCGGGCCCGCCTCATCCGCCGCCGACCGCGGACTGGAGCGCCCCGACGAAGGGGTTGGCCAGGATCAGCCACATCGAGATGCCGAGGACGATCATGGGGAACGCCTCCATCAGCCCCCCGGTGAAGAGCATCTGGACGAGGAGCTGCGGGCGAAGCTCGGGCTGACGGGCGATTCCGTCGATGTATTTCCCGCAGATGAGGCCCCACCCGAGGGCGGAGCCGAAGCCGGCCGCGGCGAGGATGATGCCGACGCCGATCGCGGTGGCGCTGTAGATCGACGCGATGTGGACTGCCTCCATGATGTGTGTCTCCTCAGAGGTCGCGATGGATGGGGGATCAGTGGTCGTCCTGGTAGGCGAGCGAGATGTAGACGATCGAGAGCAGCATGAAGATGAACGCCTGCAACGTGATCACCAGGACATGGAAGATGGCCCACGCGCCGCCCGGGACGAACTGGGCCCAGAACGGGAGCAGCGCGATGAGAATGAACAGGAGCTCGCCGGCAAAGAGGTTGCCGAAGAGCCGGAGCCCGAGGCTCAGGGGCTTCGCGATCTCCTCGATGAGGGTCATCGCGACGTTCACCGGAAAGAGCCAGATGCCGAACGGATGGCTGAGGTACGTCTTCACGTAGCCCCAGGCGCCGCGCTCGCGGACGTTGTGGATGATGATGAGCAGGAAGATGGTGAGCGAGAGCCCGAACGTCGCGTCCAGATTGGTGGTGGGGACGATCTTGAAGTACGGGACACCGGCCTCGTAGAAGAGCTTCGGAACCAGATCGACCGGGACGAGGTCCATCAGGTTCATCAGGAACACCCACAGGAAGATGGTGAGCCCGAGCGGGCCGACGAGGGCGTTCGGCTTCGGGAAGACGTCGCGCACCATCCCGTTCACGAACTCGACCAGCATCTCGAGCACGTTCTGAAGCCCGGTGGGGTTGTCGGGGTCGATGTTCCGGCCGACCCGCCACGCGGCGAGCATGATGAGCCCGGCGAGGAACAGACTCACGAGGAACGTGTCGAGGAAAAAGACGGAGAAGTCGATGAGTCCCGACGCGCGGTGCGTCTCGGGGTCGCACCCGAGGCACAGGTTCGTCAGGTGGTGCTGGATGTACTCGACCGGATTGTCGGTCGCGGGCTGGGCCGCGGCGCTCGTATCAGCCAAGTCTCTCGACTCCGGTTGTGTCAGATCTCAGGTGGCTCAAGCCCGCGGGCTCCCGTCCGGGCGGTGCAGCGACCCGGCGAGGAACCAGCCGACCTGGCACACCGCAAACCCCGCGATCATCGGCACCGGAGCAAGCTTCCAGTAGCCGATCCCGAGTGCGAACAGCCCCGCGGCCACCGCGAAGCGCTCGAACACCCCGATTCCGAGCACCAGCGTCTCCGACCCCGGCCGCGACCTCGTGGCCCGGGTCGCGAGCCGGACGCGGCGCGCGTGCAACGCGGTCAGCACGAGGGCGATGCCGCTGCCGGCGAGCGCCCCTCCCGCCGCGGCCGCGTCCCGAAAGATCAGGAACGCGGCGGCGGCGGCGAGCGCGAGGGCCGCTTGCGCGGAGGCGAGGCGGACCACGTCTCGTGCCAGACCATCCCCCATCCCGGGGGCCCCGCGCCGCATCACAACGCCTCCCCTACAAACAAAGCGGGAGGCTCCCCTCACCCATTCCGCTGCGCCTGGATTCGGGTTCGGGACCCTCCCGTGGGGAGCGCCGCCATCTCGGGCGGAAGCGCGATTCTACCCAACCCCGCCCGCAGCGATCAACGGCTCACCCGGACGGTCCGCGGTCCCGCGAGACGATTCACGGTTGGCACCGCGGTCCTCGGCCGGCGGCGGAGCCAACGAACGGATCACGGCCGGCGAGCTTCGCCGACCCGCGGTGTCGCGAGAGCGGCAGATACCGGCTCTCCCGACGGTGCGGACTACTCTTCCGCGGCGTGGTCCGGGTCGAGCCGCTCCAGGATCCCGTCGAGCTCGTCGAGGCTGTGGTAGCGGATGACGAGGCTTCCCGAGCCCCGCCTGCCGTGCCGGATGCTGACCTCGCTCCCGATGAGGTCGGCGAGGCGGGTCTCGAGACGGCCGACGTCCGGGTCCCGCGCCGCTTCTTCCTCGTCCCCACCGGCCGGAGCGCTCTGCAACCGGCGCACCAGCGCCTCGGTCTGGCGCACCGAGAGGCCTCGGTCCGCGACGAGCCGGGCCGCCTCGCTCTGCCGCGGACCCGCGAGCCCGAGGAGCGCCCGCGCGTGGCCCATCTCGAGCTCGCCTGCCTCGAGCCGGTCGCGGACGTCCTCGTTGAGGTCGAGCAGCCGGAGCAGGTTCGAGACGGCCGGCCGGGACCGGCCCACCGCCTCGGCGACCTCCCGGTGGGTCATCGCGAACTCCTCGACGAGGCGGGCGACCCCACGGGCCTCCTCCAGGGGAGTCAGGTCCTCGCGCTGGATGTTCTCGATGATCGCGATGGTGAGGGCCACCTCGTCCGGGACCTCGCGCACCACCGCGGGCACCGTCTCGAGCCCCGCCGCCTGGGCCGCCCGCCACCGGCGCTCCCCGGCCACGAGCTCGTAGCGTTCCTCTCCCGCCGGACGCACGACCACGGGCTGGACCACCCCATGCGCACGGACCGAACGGGTGAGCTCCTCCAGCGCGTCGGCATCGAGCTTGCGGCGCGGCTGGTACGGGCTCCGGCGGATCAGCTCCACCGGGATCTCGCGCCCCGGGTCGCCCCGGGCGCCCTCCCCCGGTCCGGGGCCAAGGAGCGCGTCGAGCCCGCGCCCGAGCGCCTTGCCT
>JAJECB010000250.1 GCA_022822245.1 Gammaproteobacteria bacterium | reverse complement strand
CGGCAACAAGGGCGAGGAGGCGGCCCTCGCCGCCCTCGAGATGGTCACCCTGCTCCGCCGCGTCCCGCGCTGAACGACCCATGAACGCCCCCCCCGAGAGGACGGCGGCCAAGCGGCGTGGGGGGGCAAGGCGGCGCGCCCGCGCCGCGGCGGTCCAGGCCCTCTACCAGTGGCACATGACGGGCCAGGACGCGGCCGAGATCGAGCGCCAGTTCCTTGCTGACCGGTTCGCGGAGGAGGCGCCGCCGGTGGACCGCGACTTCTTCCGCGAGCTGCTCCACGGGGTGGTCGCGACGGCGGAGAAGCTCGACCAGCGCATCGAGCCGCTCCTGGACCGCCCGGTGGCCCAGGTCGATCCGGTGGAGTGCGCGATCCTCCGGATGGGTGCCTTCGAGCTCGTCGAACGGCTCGAGATCCCGACCGGCGTCACCATCAACGAAGCGGTGGAGCTTGCCAAGACGTTCGGCGGCGAGAACGGCCATCGCTACGTGAACGGCGTACTCGACCGTCTTGCCCGCGACGTCCGCCCCGCGTCGGACGGCCGCCGCGGGGCGTCCCGTCCCGGCGGTTCCGGCTGAGTCCCGCCCCGTCGACCCCGCCCCCCAGGCGGGCGCGCGAGGCGTCCGGCCCGCAAGCGCCCTCGCCGCCGCCCGGCGCTTCAGGTAGAACTCGCGGCGCCGAATCGGCCGGAAACGGAACATGAGAATGCGCACGCCCAGCGTCCTCGCCGCGCCGGGCGAGGAAGGGATTCGGCGCACGGACGAGATCGCGGAAGCGTACAAGCGGGCCTTCGGCCAGGAGTCGGTCCTCAGAGTGGTCGGGACCGCCTGCGCCTCGTTCCAGCTCCGATTCAGAACGGCCGCAGCGCGGCCGCGATGGCGATGAAGGTTCCGATGACGAGGACGATGCCGGTTCCCTGGATCCACAGGGCGCGGTAGAGCCGTCCTTCAAGGGCTTTGAGGTCGGCCTTGAGGTCGGCCTTGGTGGCGGGCTGCTCGCCGGCGCGGCGGTGAACGTCGATGATGGCGCGGGCCTGCTTGTCGTCGAAGCCGGCGCCACGGAGCTCGTCCGCGGCGGCGAGCGTGTCGAAGGTGGATGCGGTCATGTCGAGCCTCCTGCTCCGGGTTCGATTCTACGTCGGAAAGATTGGATTTCGGAAGGTCTTGATGAGTTCCGCCCTTCGCGATGGCTCATCCGGTGTCCGTGCTCTCGATTACCGGCCCGCACCTCAGCGCTCGCGGAGGGCGTTGCTCCCGTACGCGACGAGGGGAGCGACGACGTACTCGAGCATCCGCCGCCGTCCGGTGCGGATGTCGACCGCGGCCTGCATGCCCGGGCGAAGCGGAACGACGGCCCCGTCGACCTCGAGGGCGGGGCGAGTGAGCGCGATGCGGGCGAGGTAGCCCGCAGTGAACTCGTCCGGCGTTCCGTCCGGGACCCCCGGCCCGCCCTCGCCCACCGCGTCGAGCGAAACGCCTTCGACCACCCCTTCGGTGGTCCCGTAGCGGGTGAACGGAAAGGCGTCGATCTTGACGATCGCGGTCTGCCCCGCCTTGACGAACCCCACGTCCCGGTTGCGGACCCAGGCGCGGATCTCGAGCCCGCCCCCGGCCGGGACCACCGCCATCAGCCGGTCGCCCCGCTGAACGAAGCTGCCTTCGGCAAGCTCCCCGACGTCCTGCACCTCCCCGTCCACGGGCGCGGTGATGCGATGCCGGACGAGGCGCCGCCGCGCCTGCACGAGATCTTCGTGGAGCTCGGCGATCCTGAGCTCCACGTCCACGAGATCGCGCTGCCGCGCGGTCTCGTACTCGAGGCGGAGAAGGCGCCCGGAGGCCAGCCGGCGGGCAATCTCCTCCTCTTCGCGCCGCGCCTCGATCGCGAGCGATTCCGCGCGGCCCTCCATCTCGATACGCCGGGAGAGCTCGCGCAGGTAGTCGTGGCGCGAGGCGTGCGAGCGGGCGGAGAGCATCGCGAGCCCGTCCACGCGCTCCCGCACGACCGGGAGCAACCGATCGACCTGGCGGCGCTCGGCCTCGATGGCGGATAGCCGCAGGCGCCCCGCCCCGACCTGCCGGTCCGCCTCCGCGACCGCTGCCGCGAGCCGCCGTCGCTCGACCTCGGCGAGGCGAACGTGCCTGGTCCATCCGGGGTCTTCCGCCTTCCCCGCCGCGTCGGACGGCCGGCCCTTGGCGTTCGCCCCGTCCCCGTCTCCATTCCCGGCCTCCACTGCCCCTTCCTCCCCGGTGCTGCTGGCGGCGGGTCCGGACGCGAGGAGGCGGAGCCGGCGCGCGGTGCGGCGGGCCTCGCGAAGGCCAGCCTCGATCCGCCGGACCTCGGAGATCGCGATCGTGTCGTCGAGCTCGACCAACAGGATGCCCTTCCGGACCCGCACCCCCTCGTCTGCGTGGAGCGCCGCCACGACTCCCGTCTCGAGGGCCTGGACCTCCCGGGTGCGCTGCCGGGCGACGACCTCGCCTCGGGTCGGGGCGACGATGTCGATCTTCGCGACCCAGGAGACCGCCACCGCGGTGACGAGGAGCAGAGCGAGGATGAGGATTATGCGCATCGCGCGAGATGCGGCGGCACCCAGCGGGACCACATCGCGCGGTAGGCGCCGCCGGCGCGCAGGAGCTCGGCGTGGGTTCCGGCCTCCAGGAGGCGCGCGTCGCCGAGGACGAGGATGCGATCGCTCGCGGCGACCGCGGCCGGGCGATGGGTGGCGGCAAGGATGGTGCGGGTGCCGCGCGCGCGCTCGATCCCTTCGAAGAACGACGCTTCTTCCTCGTAGTCGAGCGCGCTCGTCGCCTCGTCGAGGACGAGGATCGCGGGGTCGCGAACGAGCGCGCGCGCAAGAGCGATGCGTTGGCGTTGCCCGCCCGAGAGGGCCTCGCCGCGCTCCCCGACGAACGCCCGATAGCCGTCGGGGAGCTGCTCGATGAACTCGCGAGCCCCCGCGAGTTTGGCCGCCCGCACGACGTCGTCCGGCCCGATCCGCGGGTCATCGAGCGCGATGTTGTCGTAGACACTCCCGGTGAAGAGCATGGCCTGCTGCGGAACGACCCCGACGATCGAACGCAACGCCGGGCCGTCGATCTCGCCGGCCGGAACGCCGTCGATGAGAACCGCGCCCCGGTCGGGCCGGCAAAGGCCGAGGAGCGCCCGCACGAGGGTGCTCTTGCCCGCTCCCGAGGCACCCACGAGGGCGACGAACTCGCCGGGAGCGATGCGGAAGTCGACGCCCGAGAGGGCCGGGGCGGGCGCCGAGGGATAGCGCACGGTCACGTCGCTGAACCGGATCTCCCCGGCCGGCCGCTCGGCGAGGTCGGACCGCCCGCCGCCTGCGTCGACGGGCTCGTCCAGGAGCGCCCCGATGCGGCGCACCGCGTCACGGGTCCGCTGCAGGTCGGGCCAGATCCGCGAGGCGCGGATGATCGGCGCAGAGAGCCGCATCGCGATGAGGTTGAACGCCACGAGCTGTCCGAGGGTGATCTCCTGCGCCACGACGAGCCCCGCGCCGTACCAGAGGATGGCCGCGGTGAGGAGCCGCTGCACGAGCTCGGTCGCGTTCGAGATGCCGCCGGAGAGCCGGTGTACGGCATCCTGCACCTCCGCGAAGTCCCGGACGCTCGCCTGCCAGCGTCGGTCGAGGCCGCTCTCGAGCGCGAGCGACCGGATGGTCTCGATGTTGACCACGGTCTCGGTCACCACGAACTTCGAACGCTCGGCGCCTGCCGTGCCCCGCCGGGTCCGGCGTCGAACGGCCGGCAGGGTGACGAGGACGACGAGCGCGTAGAGGGGGATCCCGGCGATCGCGATGCACGCGAGCCGGACGTCCACGAAGAGCAGCAGCGCAGTGAAGAGCGCGGCGAGAACGAGATCGGTGACGTGGGCCACGGCCAGACGTGCGATGAAGGTCCGGAGCCGCTCCACTTCGTCGAAGGCCGGGACCACCGATTCGGCGGGCCGCGGAGCGGCGAGGGGCCGATACAGGAGATGCCGGTACACGCTCTCGGAGAGCGCGGACCAGGCGTCGGCGGCGGCGCGGCCGAGCAGCCGCTCGCGCGCGGTCGCGAAGAGAAACTCGAACGCGCCCGCGAGGACGACCGCGACGGCGATGACGTCCAGCGTCTCGAAGGCGCTGTTGACGATGACCCGATCGATGACGAGGAGCAGCGCGATGGAAGGCACGAGCCCGAGGCATTGCACGAAGAACGAAGCACAGCTCGCGTGCAGGATCGGCCGCAGGTACGGTCGCAGGAGCCCTGCACGGGCTCGCGCCCCGCCGCTCTCGAAGAGCCGGGTCGGGCCCTTCGCCCGTGTTTCGTCCATGGCCGCGATTCCCCGATCAGGCGGTTCCCGGGCGAGGCCCGCGCGCGCCCTTCCCGAACCGCGGGTCCGGCTTCGACTCCGCGCCTCCTTCCACCCGGGGAGAATCCGCGAGCTCGGCGGACGACACCCCCGGTTCCCGGGCGAAATAGCGTTCTCGGGTTCCCGCCCGGAACGCGGCGAACTCCCAGAAGTCCTCGCCTCCGGTGCCGACCCCCCGATGGAGGACGAGGAGCTCGAAGCCGAGCCAGGCAAGCCAGCGCACGGCGACCCGGTTCTCGTCCGGGACGAAGTTGGTGAGCACGTCGTGGCCGATCATCAGGGCGTCGACCCAGTAGGGACCCTCGCGGCGAAGCTGCCGGCCGTAGCGCTCGAAATCCCCCGAGGCGAGGAGCCATGCGGTCCCGATCCGTGGATGCGGGCGCCGGCCGACCCCGAACATCGCGATCGGACGGGCACCCGCGAGGACCGTCCAGCAGCGTTTCGCATTGCGGAAGCCGGCTCCGAGGATCGCTTCCGCGGGTCGCCCGAACGCGGCCCGGATCTCGCGCCGGTCCGCCTCGCGAAGGCGCGGGGCGAGCGCCTCGACGTGGGCCGCGACGGCGGGCACGACCCGGGCCGGCTCCGGTGGGCAATCCATGTTGAACACCTCCCTGTGATGCCCGCCCCGATCGGTGGCGGCGGGGGCGGAGACGATCCTCGCGCGCTGCGAGTCCTTCAGTCCACGTGCCGATCGAGGAACTTCAGGATCCCGCGATACGTCCTGACGACGTTTTCGGGCCTCACGATCACGTGCCCCTCGCGAGGGAAGGAGAGGAGCTCGGCCACCCGGCCGCGCCCGCGGAGCTCATCGGCGAGCATCTCGGCGTGGCGCGACTGCACCACCCGGTCGACGTTTCCGGTCGCGAAGAGCACCGGGGCGCGGATCGCTTCGGCGTGGCGAACGGGCGACACCTCGCGCAGGACCCGCCGCATCTCGTCCACGTCGCCGGTTCCGATGTACTTTGCCCACAGAGCCCGTCCGTGGGCCGAGAACGTGTTCTCGGCGACCATCGCCTCGGTGTCGACGACCCCGTTCAGGACCACGCCGGCCCGCACCGGCACGCGGCCCCGGATCATCGCGGTCAGGACGCAGAACCCGCCGAAGCTGTCCCCGAGGATCGCGAGGCGGGTGCGGTCCCCATGCCCTTCCCGCATCGCCCAGTCGGCCGCGTCTTCGACATCGTCCTGGACCCGGCCCGCAAGCTCGCCGACCGCGGCCTCCCGGAAGCGGTTTCCATACCCCGCGGAGCCGCGGTAGTTGAGCTTGAGGACCGCGTACCCCCGCGAGGCGAGGAGCTGGGTGAGCGGATCGAAGGTCCACCGGTAGAAGAGCCACGGACCGCCGTGGACCATGAGCACGAGCGGCGGCGGAACCGAGCCCTTCCGGTCGCGGGGAATTGTGAGGAGGCCGGGGAGGTCGAGCCCGTCCCGGGCCGGAATGCGGACCGGGCGGGTCGGCGAGAAATCCTCCCGAAAGCGGGCGGCCGGGCTCCGGTCGAGCTCGGAGATGGCAGCCAGCGGAAGGTCGACGACATAGGCGACCCGGACGTGGAGCTCGTCGAAGACCTCCACCACGAAGCGTTCGAGGGTCGTATCCACCGCCGCTGCGTTCACGAGGGCCGGGCCCGGATGCCGGTTCCGCACGAGCTGAAGCGCCCGCTCCACCGCGGGATGCAGGGCGGTGGTCCTCGGAAAGCCGGGAAACCACGTCGCCGCGAGCGGCTCCCCGGCCGGCGAGAGGAGCACCTGCTGGAGGTCCGCTTCCGGCATGGAGAACACCGGGCGCTCCTCGAAGGTCCGCGCATTCCAGCGGACCAGGCTCGACGTGTCGAGCGTGCGGTTGGAAAGCGCCAGACCCCAACCGTCCGCATCAAGGGGGGTGACGGGGGCGAGATGCCGATCCGTCTCCATCTCCCCCGCCGCCTTCCAGGCTCCCGCGGCGCGCGCCTGGAACTCCACCACCCCACCCGTGAAGCGGTGCCGCGCGGCGGGCCGGCCGTCCCGGTCGATGACCGAGCGCCAGCCGCCCCCGCCGGAGGAGACGCTCTCGCACCCGGCGTCCTCGAGCCCGCAGTGCCAGATGCCCTCCCCGCTCCGGCCGAAGGTCCGGATCACCAGAAGGTCGCCGCGTGACGGGTGACGGAAGGCGCCGATCACTCGCCCCGCGACACCGGGAAGAGGGACCTCGCGGGGTTTCGCCTTCGGGCGTGCGGGGTCGATCGCGAGGACGAACGGAGTGCGATCCCGAACCCCGACGCCATAGAGTCGGCTCCCGTCGCGCCCCCAGACCGGGAACCGGATTCGGTGCCGGCCGATTTCGACCGGACTGCCCACCTCGCCGTTCGCGTCGACCGGAAACATCCGAAGGTCGAAGGAACGAAGGTCTCGCCGCAACACGTAGCGGCCGTCCGGCGACAGGAGATACAGGAAGGTGGGGCTGAACCCCTCCACGAGATCCGCGACGGGAATGGGCGCGGCCGGAGCCGCCCCGACCCGTACCCCGAGGAGCGAAGCGGCCAGGCACCCGAGCAGGAGCCGGCGGAAAGCGGTGCGTCGGTGCATCTCAGAACCTCCGGAACAGACGAACTAGCCACGTGGCGGCCACTCCCGCCGCCCCGCCGGCAAGCGCCCCCGCGAGCAACGTGTCCACCGGGGGGAAAAGGGGCAGAACACAGAATCGGAAGAAGGGATAGAGCACGAGAATGGGCGCCGCGTGGAGCAGGGCCGTCCGCACCGCCCGGTCCAGGTCACCCGGTTTGGGAGCCTTCCGCACCTCAGTACCTCCACCAGCGAAACGCGACCCACCACGCGCCCACGGCCAGCACCGCGGCCATCAGCGCGGCGTGGAGCGGACCGTCCAGAACCGGGTGGAGTGGAACGAGGTAGAGCCGGCCCGGGAACACCGTCACGAAGACGAGGCCCCCGACCAGAAGGCCGCGTTGCAGGGCGGTCCCCTTCGGTCTGTCCATGGTGGTCGTCATGTTTGCCCAGCTCCTCGTGCGTGCTGCTTGATGTGCCCGGACCCGTCACGTTCCCGGCTCTCTCGCTCGCCGGCCGTACGGGTCCGCAGTTGCCAGGCGGCCGGGAGACCCCGGCCGCCATGCCGTTCCCCTTCGGGTCACGATGACGATGCCGTCTGCAGGAAGGATTCCGGAACGGCGGTCAGCGCGGACCAGCCGGCTCAGGGATAGTCACTTCCGCAGACGTGGTTTCCGAGCGCGGTGCCGTAAAGGCCTCCCAAGACCGAACCGACCACCGCGCCTACCGGAGTGGACACCGCACCGCCGATGACCCCGCCGAACGCCGCTCCAGTGAGCTGAAACGCGGCTTCGCACAGTCCGGCGGTGTCGTCGCCGCCGCCGCCGCCTCCTCCACCGTCTCCACACATTTCCTTGTCTCCTTGTGGCTGTGTTCGCGGATTTGCTCCGCACCATCGACCTCCGATGGCGAGCGAAATCGTGCCACCGCAACATTCTCCGCGCATCCTCGATCCGGATCGATCTTCGTAGGATTTTCCCGTCAAATGGAGGCGGTTTTTCTCCCGCCGGGCGGACGGCGTTCTCCTACGCCGCGCGAGGATCGCCCACGCCCCGCGCCGCCCGGGAGGGAACGGGCGGAGGGTGCGCGCGCGAAGCCGGACGGACGCGTGTCACTCGGCGCGCGCGAGCACCGCGTCCGCGTCGAGCTTCGCCCGCAGCTCCCGGCGCACCTCCTGCCACCGGAAGCGGACCGAGTTGCGGACGATCTCCTCGTCGAGCGCCATCAGCTCCGGCATGATCGGCGCGTGACGCACGAGCGCGTCGGGGCTCGCGGTGAACGCGCTCTCGTCGTCCGCGATCGCGCTGAAGTCGCACCGATCGAGACGCGCGCGCACCGCCTCCGCGCCCTCGCCGAACGATGGGCCCGAATCGTCAGGCGTTCCGGTGCGCTCGAGGATCTCCTCGACCAGCCTTCCGACCAGCTCGCCCGCCGCCGCCGGCCCGGCCCGCGAACGGTGGGCGAGCAGTCCGCCCGCGTAGACCGCAAGGTCGGAAAGACAGGCGAGCCACATCTGCCACTTCGCACGGTTGAGCATGACGACGAACGCATCGTCGTCGAACAGCACCGCGTGCCGGGTGCCGGCGCGCGTGCGGAAGTAGCCGTAGAGCGTCGTCTGCGCGATATGACTCGCCCGCGTGTCGAGAAATGTCTTGAGGTCCGCGGGATCGGCGAGGGCCCGCCGGCGGCCCGCGCGCCCCGCCCCGAGATACTCCGTGAGCACCGACAGCCCCTGTCGAAGCTGCAACAGCATTGACTTGTCCATGCGAAAACTATCACTAGTGTCCCAAGAATTAGTATAGCAATTTCAATTGGTTAGACGTATCGTGAGGTTCGGTCAAGCTCTCCGGAGCTGTAAGTATCTGTAATAGTGG
>JAJECB010000449.1 GCA_022822245.1 Gammaproteobacteria bacterium | reverse complement strand
GCACTCCGCCTTGCCGGGCGTCGGGCCGTCCTCGAGGACGTGCGGGGCGACCTCGCATTCGACGCCGAGAGCCTTTCCGGAGGTCCCCTCCTCGGGCGTTTCCGCGACGTCGCGATCGACACCCGCGTGGAATTCGACCGGGGCCGGGGCCTGGTCCTCCGGTTCTCCGGGAAGGGGGACCGCGAGTGGTTCGGAACCGCGCTCGTGGACCTCGTTGACCTCGGGCGGGAGGAATCCGACCCATGGCTCACTCCTGTCCGGGGGCAGACCGCGTGGAACGCGGAGTACCGCAGCCGGTCCGGGATCGTGTTCCGTTCCGACCTCCATGGCGCCTCCGTCGAGTTCCCCCCCCCGTTCGAGAAGCCGGCCGACACGGTGCGCCCCCTCGAGGTCGCGCTCACCCCCGGGGATACCGAATGGCTGATCGATGCGACCTGGGGGCCGGACGTCAGGGGCAGGTTCGAGGTGGCCGAGACCGATGACGAGTGGGCCCTCGCGCGGGCCGGGATCGTCCTTGGCGGAGGCCCGCCAACGCTTCCCGAGGCCGGGCACGTCGAGGTCTCCGGGGAGATCGCCGACCTCGACCTCGACCCCTGGCTTGCCCTCGGGGGGGGCGGCACGCAGGAGCCGGCCGGCTGGCTCTCGCGAATCGGCCGGATCTCCCTGGACACTGCCGGCGCCCGCGTCCTCGGCCATCGCATCGCGCTCGGACACCTCGACCTCACTCTGTCCGAGGACCGGTCCGAGCTCCATCTCGCGCTCGACGGCGAGGGGGTGGCCGGTGTCGTCAGGTTTCCCGTGGACCCCGCCTCCGGCGAGGCCCGCATTTACCTCGACCGACTGTATCTCGACGAAGCGGTTCCGTCCGGGAAGAACGCCGCGGGCGAATCGCCGGAGGAGGAACCACCCGGCGAGGGTGGCCCCGATCTCCACTCGGACATCCGACCGGAACGGTGGCCCTCGTTCGACGCACGCATCGCGTCGCTTCGCTTCGAGAATCTCGACCTCGGCTCGTTCCATGCGATCGGGAACCGCGCCGAGCACGGCATCCGCGTCGAAGAGCTTCGGACCCGTTCCTCCGACCTCCAGGTGAACGGCCGTGGGGACTGGCTCGCCGGCAAGGACGGGTTTCCCGCCAGCCGGTTCGAAGCCACCGTACGGACGGGAGACCTCTCGCGGCTCCTCTCCGCCGCCGGGCTGGACGAAGAGACCACGGCCGGAGGCAGGGTCGAGCTCCGCTTCGATCTCGCATGGCCCGGCGCGCCGTTCGAACCGTCCCTGGACAAGCTCGAAGGCACGATCGCGATGCGCGCCGAGGACGGGCACCTGCCGCGCGTGCGGGTGGGTCCGATCGGTCGTCTGTTCGCTCTCCTCAGTCTGGAAGCCCTGCCCCGGGTCCTCGCGCTCGATCTCTCCCACGTGTTCGGCAAGGGACTGGCATACGATCGAATCTCCGTCCGAATGCAAATCGGGGACGGCTCGGCGAACCTTCGCAAGTTCACCATCGACGGACCGAGCGCGCGCATCAAGGTGAGCGGCAACATCGATCTCGTCGCGCGCCGATACGACCAGGAGATCGAGGTCATTCCCCGGGTGACCCGGAGCGGAGCGCTGCTCCCGATCTGGATCCCCGCTCTGCCCGTCCTGGCCGCGAACTTCGTGGTCGAGAAGTTGACCGGTGATGACGAGATCATCCTCGATCGGCTGTTCCGGCTGCGCTACCGGCTCCGGGGTCCGCTGGACGATCCGGAGATCGAGCGCATCCCGGCCCGCTCCGGCTCCGAGGGGAGGGAATGAAGCCTCCCGCCCTGCCCATCGCGCCGGGAGAACGGGTGGTGGTCGGACTGTCCGGCGGCGTCGATTCGGCGGTGACCGCGGCGGTGCTTCGCCACGCCGGCGCGGCCGTCGAGCCGGTGTTCATGAAGAACTGGGAAGAGGACGATCGCGAGGGCGAATGCTCCGCGTCCGACGATCTCGCGGAGGCCGAGGCGGTGTGCTCCCATCTCGGCCTTCGCCTGCGAACCGTCAACTTCTCTACCGAGTACTGGGACCGGGTATTCGAACCGTTCCTCGCCGCGGCCGCCGCCGGGCGGACGCCCAATCCCGACGTGTGGTGCAACCAGGAGATCAAGTTCGGCGAGCTGTTCCGATATGCCGACGACCTCGGGGTCTCCCGGATCGCCACCGGGCACTACGCCCGGATCGTCGAGCGCGAGGGCCGGTACCGCCTGCTCAAGGGGCGGGATCGGACGAAGGACCAGTCGTACTTCCTCTACCGGGTCGGCCAGGACTCGCTCGCCCGAGCCCTCTTTCCCCTTGGCGACCGGACGAAGTCGGAGGTCCGCGCGATGGCCGAGGCGGCCACCCTTCCGAACCACGCGCGGCCGGACAGCACCGGGATCTGCTTCATCGGCGAACGGCCGTTCCGCGAGTTTCTCGCCCGGTGGATCCCGCCGTCGCCGGGACCCGTCGAGACGGTGGACGGAGAGCGGATCGGGACGCATGGGGGCCTCGCCTACCACACGCTCGGACAGCGGCGCGGGCTCGGCATCGGAGGCCGCCGGGGGGGAAGCGGCGAGCCGTGGTACGTCGCCGGGAAGGACCTGGAGCGCAACGTCCTCATCGTGGCCCAGGGCGCGGCCCACCCCCGGCTCGCGACACGGGTCCTCACCGCGGGAAGCGCGAGCTGGATCGCGGGAGAGCCACCTCCGTTTCCCCTCGACTGCGAGGCGGTCACCCGCTATCGAGGCTCGGGGTCGGCGAGCCGGGTCACCCCGTTCGGCACGGATCGCCTCCGCGTCGAGCTCGACCCTCCGCAGTGGGGGGTGGCCCCCGGGCAGTCCGTCGTCCTCTACGCTGGCGAGGAATGCCTCGGCGGGGCGATCATCGAGGAGACCACGACCGCGCCAGCGAGATAGCAGCCCGCTTGCGTTCGCGGCTAGCTCTGCCGAGTCATGATAAATCTGGTTGACAACGTGCTATTTGTCCACGCGTAGCGCATGCCTTTGACCGGCCCGAAACCCGATTGCATGGCCCAGCGCAGCGCTCGTCAGCCGCGTCTGTCCATGCCACATGAT
>JAJECB010000310.1 GCA_022822245.1 Gammaproteobacteria bacterium | reverse complement strand
CTTTCCGGTCTTCGCGCTCGGCGGGCTCGGGCCCGGGGACCGCGCGGCCGCGTGGGCCGCCGGCGCCCAGGGGATCGCGGCGATCCGGGGTCTCTGGAACCGGGAATGACAGGCCATTCCGGCTATAATCGCGCCCCGTTTCCCCTACTACTCCCGGAGCGGCGCCCGGCATGACATTCGTCGTCACCGAACAGTGCATCAAGTGCAAGTACACGGACTGTGTGGAGGTATGCCCGGTGGACTGCTTCCACGAAGGTCCCAACATGCTGGTGATCGATCCCGACGAGTGCATCGACTGCACGTTGTGCGAGCCGGAGTGTCCGGTGGAGGCGATCCTCTCCGAAGACGACCTCACCGAGGACCAGCACCACTTCCTCGAGCTGAACGAGGAGCTCTCCCGAACGTGGCCGGTGCTCACGGAGAAGAAGGACGGCCCGGAGGACGCCGCCGACTGGGAGTGGGTGGAGGGCAAGTTCCAGTACCTCGAGCGCTGAACGCCGGCACCGCACCCGCTCGTTCTCCGCCCCGGTCCGGAGCCCGGATGCGCCCCGGTCCGACCCGAAGAAACCACCGATCTTCCGGCTCGCGGCCGCCAATTCCCCCGCCATCGCGGGTCGTGCTCCCGCACTTCGCTTCGACGGCGCGTACGCGCTGGCTCGACCATGCCTTCGGCGTCCCGGGGTCCGTGCGACCCGCCCGCGCACGAATCATTGGCTTTCGCGCCTTCGCGGTGTCCTGACGCCCTCGCGACGAAAGCTGGTGAGATTTCCGGGTTAGACTCCGGCCATGTCACCCCCCGCGGGCGAGATCGGGCGGCATACCCCGGTCATGCAGCAGTACCTCCGCATCAAGGCGGAGTTCCCGGACAACCTGCTCTTCTACCAGATGGGGGACTTCTACGAGCTCTTCTTCGACGACGCGCGCCGCGCGCACGAGCTGCTCGGCATCTCCCTCACCGCCCGCGGGCAGGCGAACGGCCAGCCGATCCCGATGGCGGGGGTGCCCGCTCACTCCGCCGAGGGCTACCTCGCGCGGCTGCTCCGAAAGGGCGTCTCGGTCGCGATCTGCGATCAGGTCGGCGACCCGGCCACGAGCCGCGGGCCCGTCGAACGCCAGGTCACCCGGGTTCTGACCCCGGGCACGGTCACCGACGACTCGCTGCTCGAGGAGCGCCGGGACCGCCTGCTCGCGGCGGTCAATCCCGGCCCGGGGGTCGCTCGGGGCCTCGCGGTCCTCGACATGTCGAGCGGAGACTTCCTCGTCATGGAGTGCGAGGGAGACGACGCCCTCGCGGCGGAGCTCGCACGGCTCGTGCCGGCGGAGATCCTGGTCGCGGACGATCACCTGCGGCCCGGCGGATGGGCGACCGTCGGAGTCCTTGCCGGCCATGCCGGTCTCACCCCGCGTCCGCCGTGGCTGTTCGAGCCGGTGAGCGCACGCCGGCTCCTGCTCGATCACTTCGGGACCCGGGACCTCGGCGGGTTCGGGTGCGAGGCGCTGGAGCTCGGGATCGGCGCGGCGGGCTGCGCCCTCGAGTACGCCCACACCACGAACCGCGGGCCCCTGCCGCACGTCACCGGGCTTCGCACCGAGCGGCGCGAGGACACGGTGGTGCTCGATCCCGTGTCCCGGCGCAATCTCGAGGTCGTGGAGAGCGTCTCGGGCGAGGCGGACCGGTCGCTCGCCGGCGTCCTCGACCGGACCGTGACCGCGATGGGGAGCCGGCTCCTCAAGCGCTGGCTCGGCCGTCCGCTCCGGGACCGGGACACGGTACGGCGCCGCCAGCAGTTCATCGGCGCGCGGATCGAGGCCGGGGCCGGTCCGGAGACCGAGGACCTGCTTCGCTGCGTCGGCGACCTCGAGCGGGTCCTCGCCCGGATCGCGCTCGGCACCGCGCGCCCCCGCGACCTCGCCCAGCTCCGCACCGCCCTCGGGGCGTTCCCCGCGCTGCGCGAGCGGGTCGAGGGGGTCGACGGTCCGCTCGCCTCCGAGCTCGCCGCCCGGATCGGCGACTTCGCCGCGCTTCGGGCGCACCTCGAGGCGGCCATCGTCGAGGCGCCGCCGCTCACCATTCGCGACGGCGGGGTCATCGCCGCCGGCTTCGACGCCGAGCTCGATCGCCTGCGCAACATCGGCGACGACGCGACGGGGTACATCGCGGAGCTCGAGGCGCGCGAGCGGGCCCGCACCGGGCTCCCCGGGCTCAAGGTGGGCTACAACCGGGTGCACGGCTACTACATCGAGATCTCGCGCGCGACGAGCGCCGACCGGATCCCGCTCGAATACGTCCGGCGGCAGACCCTCAAGTCCGTGGAGCGCTATCTCTCTCCGGAGCTCAAGCAGTTCGAGAACCAGGTGCTCGGGGCGCGCGAACGTTCGCTCGCCCTGGAGCGCAAGCTCTACGAGGGGGTGGTCGAGTCGGCGGGCGCGGAGGTCGACCGTCTGCAGGCGAGCGCGCGCGCCATCGCCGAGTTCGACGTGCTGTCATGTCTCGCGGACCGCGCGGTCGATCTCGGGCTCTGCTGCCCCGAGCTGAGCGAGGAGCCCGGGATCCGGGTCCGGGCCGGAAGGCACCTCGTGGTGGAGTCGTTCGCGGAGACGTCCTTCGTGCCCAACGATCTCGATCTCGGACCGGAGCGCAGGATGCTCGTCGTCACCGGTCCCAACATGGGCGGAAAGTCGACCTACATGCGCCAGGCCGCCCACATCGTGCTGCTCGCCCACGCGGGAAGCTTCGTCCCCGCCGAGTCCGCGGTCATCGGCCCGGTGGACCGGGTCTACACCCGCATCGGCGCCGCGGACGACCTTTCGGGGGGACGTTCGACCTTCATGGTCGAGATGACCGAGACGGCGAACATCCTCAACAACGCGACGGCGGAGAGCCTCGTCCTCCTCGACGAGATCGGCCGCGGGACCAGCACCTACGACGGGCTCGCCCTTGCGTGGGCGACCGGCGCGCACCTTGCCGCGCGGCTTCGGTCGTTCACCCTCTTCGCCACCCATTACTTCGAGCTCACCGCGCTCGCGGCCGAGCACGACACGGTCGCGAACGTGCACCTGAAGGCGGTCGAGCACGACCGCGGGATCATGTTCCTGTACGAGGTGTCGCCGGGTCCCGCGAGCCGCAGCTACGGGATCCAGGTCGCGGAGCTCGCGGGGGTTCCGCGCGAGGTGGTCCGGCAGGCCCGAAGGCAGCTCGATCGCCTGGAGGCGGAGGACCGCGGGGGGCGGGGACGGGCGCAGCTCGACCTCTTCACGGAGGAGGCGCACGAGCCCGGTGCGGAGTCCGCACGCGACCTCCCGGGAGACTCCGCCGTCGCCGCCGCGCCGGACCCCGAGGAGGAGCGCCGCCGGGGGCGGGCGGACGCCCTCCGGGATGCCCTGGAGGCCATCGACCCGGACGGCCTCAGTCCGCGCGAGGCCCTCGCGCTCCTGTTCCGGTTCAAGGAGATGACCGGGCCGGCGCATTGAGGAAAATGGGGTCAGGGAGAGTTTTCGGTTCGGAAAGCTCACCCTGACCCCATTTCCTGGGAGTCCGCGCTCCCGGGCGGCCGGTGGTGCCGGAGCGTCCGCGGGCCCGACCCGAGCCTTGCACGGAATCAGGTTGAATGAGCGGGGTTCCGCCCCAAGATCCGGCTGAAGATCCAGCCAGGTCCCCGGCGGCGGCCGGC
>JAJECB010000454.1 GCA_022822245.1 Gammaproteobacteria bacterium | reverse complement strand
GGCGAGAACCCGCCGCCGCTCACCAGCAGCACCGGGCGGGTCTCGTAGGGGCCGAGGCCGCCGTGCTGTCCCCGGCCGGGCGCGTCGGACTTCATGAAGATGTCCGCGGCCACGTGCCCGAGACCGGGGATGCCGAAGCGGTTGGGCGCGGCGCGCTTCGCCATCGAGAAGGCGACCGCGGGGCCGGCGCCCGGCCGAAGTCCGACCTCGCGGAGCGCCTCGCCGGTGAACGCGCGCTCGCACCAGGGCTGGGACCGAAGCCACGAGGCGATCGAGGCCGCGTCCGGCGCATCCCTTTCCCCGAGGTAGACGAGCGCTCCCATCCCGCTCGAGGCGAGCACCGTCTCCGGGGAGTCGGGCGCGGCCTTGAGGCCCGCCGCGACAAGGTGGTCGACGACCGGCACGACCTCGTCCACCGTCTCGTGGCCGTGGTCCGAGCAGACCACGAAGAGGAGGTCCTCGCCGCGGCTCCGGAGCGCCTCCACGGTGTCCGCGACGAGCGCGACGCACCGGTCGGCCGCCGCGAGGACGGAGCGGTGCTCGGGCGAACCGAGCTCGTGCTCGTGCTGGGAGTGATCCGGCTCGCAGATCCAGAGGGTCCGGAGGGAGGGAGCGGAATCGGCGAGAAGCGCCGCGCAGAACCGCTCCGTCGCGGCCGCGTCGCCGGCTCCGTCGTAGGTGAGGTCCACGAGCGCGCCGCCGGCCTGCCGGAGCGGCCCCCGCCGCTCCTCGGGCCTCGCGCCGGGCTCGAGCCCGGACCGGGGCGCGAAGGTGCCCGTGCGGTGGTGAAGGAGGCCGAAGCCGTCCGGGTCCTGCATGTATGCCGCGCCGGCCGAGGAGTTGCTGTAGACGACCGCATCGCCCCGGAGGCGCTCGGCGAGGACGGGGACCCACAGGGTTCGCCCGGTCGCGACGCGCCATTCGTCCCGGAACCCGGGCGGGCCGACGGATACGGGGCGCCAGCCGTCGCCCGCGGGGAGGGCGATCGCGTTCCCCATGAGGCCGTGGCGGGCCGGGTGGCAGCCGGTCGCGATGCTCGCGGAGTTGACCCTCGTCGCGGACGGGAAGACCGAGCGATGCGCGGCAAAGCGCCGCGATTGCTGGGCCAGGGCGTGGAGGTGCGGGGTGAGCTCCGGGGTCACGAGATCCGCGCGCAGCCCGTCGACCACCATCAATACGGCCCGGCGCGGCGCGGATGTCGCAAGGACCTGCCCGGAGCTTCTCTTCATGTCCGCTTCCTGTCGCTGCCCGTCATCGATCTTCTCACGCGTCGACGCCGCCCGGCTCGCGGGGGCGGTCAATCCGGCGCCCCCGGGGTGTACGATCCGCGGGAGGGAAGCGTCGTGCGCAAGCGGCCGGGAACCGTTCGGAGGCGGGCCGCCGCGACGGAACGACCGGAGGAGCCATGAACCCCATCGCGGATGGCCTGGACGAGGTCCGGCAAACCCCGCTCTCCGACGTGCGGCGGAACCTTCGCATCCCGTGGTACCGCTGTCCCATCGAGCGCGAGACGCTTCGCGACCTCGCCGAGCCGAGCGATCTCCGCGGCCTCGCCCAGTCGCTGGGGCACCTCGGCCTGTGGGTCGCGACCGGGCTCGGCGCATACCTCCTCTTCACGAGCCAGGTCTGGTGGGGCTTCCTTCTCGCGCTCTTCGCGCACGGCACCGTCGCCTCCTTCTTCACCGCCCCCCGCCACGAGCTCTGCCACACGACGGCGTTCCGGACGAGATGGCTCAACGAGGGGTTCCTTCGAATCTTCTCCCTCCTCGGGTGGCTCAACTTCCAGGTGTACCGGTTCAGCCACAGCTACCACCATCGGTACACCCTGTTCGTCGAGGGTGACCGCGAGGAGGTGATGCCGGAGACGCCGTCGCTTCGCTTCCTCTACCTGCTGCAGCTCTTCACGGTCAACGTGACCGGCGGCTACCAGTCCCAGGGGCTGCTGCCGACGATGAGGAACTTCGGCCGGCTCGCCCTCCACCGCCTCGACCGCCCGTTCAACTCCTGGGGCCCCGAGCTCTACGCGGAGCAACCCGCCGAGGGCCGCAAGGCGGTGAGCTGGGCGCGCCTGGTGCTCGCCTTTCACGCCGCCGTCATCCTCGTCTCGGTGGCGGCCGGGGAGCCGATCGTCGCGCTGCTCGTGTCGGGCTCGGTGTTCCTCGCGAACTGGCTCCGCTACTTCGTCGGCGTGCCCATGCACTGCGGCCTGCGGAGCGGCGTGGCGGACTTCCGCAAGTGCGTGCGCACCATCACCCTCGATCCGTTGACCGAGTTCCTGTACTGGCACATGAACTGGCACCTCGAGCACCACATGTACGCGGCCGTGCCCTGCTACCGCCTCAAGCGCCTGCACCGCGCGGTCGCGGGGGACATGCCGGCACCGCGGACTCTTCTCGGGGCATGGCGGGAGATGCGCGAGACGTGGCGGCACCAGCAGGTCGACCCGGGCTACGCGTACGACACGCCGGTGCCGGCGCCGGCGCCGGTCGAAGGGGACGGCGGCGCTGGCGGGGACGGCGGCATGGGCACGGACCCCCTCGCCGCCTCGATGGGAGACCTCGCCCCGCGCGCGATCGCCGCGGGCCCGTAGGGGGCGAGACGGCCGCCGCCCCCGGCGGAAGGGGTGTCCTCGCCGGCGGTCAGCCGCTCTCCCGACGCGAAAACCGGTGGTTTTCGCGCGAGCGAGCCGTGACGGCGGTCCGGCCGCAGTGGTGCGATCCCACCGTCATCCGCCCCCCGGCACGAACACCTCGACCGGCTCGGCGCGGCCCCGGAGGCTCCGCTCTCCGAGGGAGACGAGGCGGCCGGCGGGACCGCCCTCCTCCCGGACCCGGGCCACGAGCTCGCCGGACGCGACGAGGCCCACATCGAGCTCGCGCGTCAGCCCCTCCAGCCGGCTCGCGACGTTCACCGTATCGCCGAGGACCGCGAACTCGAGCCGGCGTTCGTTGCCGATGTCGCCGAGGACGACCGGACCGTAGTGGAGCCCGATCCCGATCCGGACGACCGGCGGGGTGCCCGGCGGCTGCGAAACGTCCGGCGGCACACCGGCGCCGCCGGAGCTTCGCGTCGCGCCGGGATGGCGTGCACCGCCCGCCTGGCGCGCCGCCGCCGCCATCTCGAGCGCCGCCTCGAGGGCCCGGGTCGCGTCGTCCACCCCCATATGCGGGGTGCCGAACGTCGCCATCAGGCCATCTCCGATGTACTTGTCGAGGGTTCCGCCGTTGCGGAAGACGATGTCGCCGAGCCGCCCGTGCCATTCCCTGAGGAGCGTGATCGTCCCCTCCGGGCCGAGCGACTCCGAGAGGCGCGTGAAGCCGATGATGTCCGCGAAGAGGACCGCCGCGTGCTGGCGCCGGGCCGCCCCGAGGTCGTGCTCGTCGCTCGCGAGCTCGGCCGCGACGTCGGGGGAGAAGTAGCGCGCGAGGTTCTCCCGGGCCCGCTCCGAGCGCACGCTCTCGAGAACGAGCTGCCGCGACCGCGCGACCGCGAACGAGGCGATGACCGCGACGAGCACCGCGATCAGAACCTCCTGGAGGCGCCGCAGCACCTCGATGAAGTCCGACTGCTGGGCGCGCTCGATGAACGCGAGACGGGACATCTCGGCCGCGGCGGGGAGATCGAACTCGGTGACGACCCCCGGGGACCGGACCGAGAGCGCGAGCGCGCCCGCCCACCAGAGGGCCATCGACACCCCCGACCAGAGCACGAGCCGCGGCGAGTAGCTGTGCAGCACCCCCGCGAAGAGGAGGAAGAAGAAGACGAAGCCGTCGAAGCGATAGTGCAGGGCCACCGGGAGCGGAATTGCCTCGAAGGGGTTCTCGGACAGGATCGCGAAGGTGAGCAGCCCCATGTCGACGAACGCGAAGACGAAGACGAGCCAGTGCTCGGACCCGGCGCGGAGGGAAACGTGGTAATGGAGCCAGCCGAGCGCGATGAAGACCACGAGGAGGGCCTCGTAGTAGTAGACGCGCGGGGCGGGTATGGTCGAGGCGAGCCAGATCCCGACGACGAGCACCGCGGCGGTCCGTCCCCAGGCGGCGAAGCGGGCCGAGTTGATCGCGACCTGCTCGAAGCGGTCGGCGATGCGGCGATCGAGGCCCTCCGACGTACGCTTCATGTCAGCCCTCCCCTCGCCCCGGAGCCCGCGACCCGGGCGTCATGGTCGCGCGCCCCCTCCCCTTGTCGAGCGGACGCGGCCTCGACTCCGGCCCCGACCTCGACCGCGTCCTGACCGCGCCCCGTGGGGCGCGCCGGCGCCGGACTCCCCCTGCGCTCAGGGGCCGGGGACGACGTAGTCCGGGGAGATGCCGGACCGCTCCGCCCACGCGCGCCAGTCGAGGTCCCGGACGAGGCCATGGTCGGTGACGAGCACCGTCCCGAGGCCCGCCGCGAGGCCGCCCAGGATGTCGGTGCAGAGCCCGTCTCCGACCATCGCGACCCGGTCGCGGCGGACTCCGGCCGCCCCGAGGCGGGCGAGCGCGAGGTCGAACGCGGGCCCGAACGGCTTCCCGAACCGCTCGCACGCGACCCCGGTTTCCGCCTCGAGCCGGATCGCCCAATAGCCCGGCTCCGCGGAGAACGTGCCGTCCGCATACGGAGCGCTCACGTCGGGGTTGGCGACGAGCACCGGGCGGGGCGACCGCCGCAGGGCTTCGGCCATCCGGCGGTGACGCTCGACGGTCCACGCCCCGGAGCGAAGGAGGATGAAACCGTCCGCCTCCTCGTAGAGGGCGTCGTCGTCGCCGAGGAGGACCGTCTCGGCGGGCAGGGTCTCGAGCTCCGAGTCGGGCTTCGCCATCACCCCGAAGCGCCCCGGCCGCGGGTGCGCGGCGAGCTCCGCCTCGAGCGAATCGCGGCTGGACACGACGAGGTGCTCCGGGATCCGCACCCCCCACCCGGCGTACCGGCGGGCGGCCCAGCGGACGGGGCGGCCCGCCCCGTTCGTGAGGACCATCACCGCCCGGCCGGCCCCGCGGAGGGCCTCCACCGCGTCGACGATGCCGGGCACCGGCTCCGCCCCCACGTTGACCACCCCGTAGCCGTCGAGAATGAACGCGTCGAAACGGTCCGCGAGGGCCGCGAGCCCCGGGGCCGGCTCGCCGCGGCCCCGGCGGCGCGGAACCGGCAGGCGCGCGCGCTCGAAGCAGCGAAGGATCGTCTCGGGCTCGAGGTCCCCGGGCTCCGGAAGGGCCGGCCGCGCCATCGTGACCAACCGCTCAGGCCTCGCTCAGGCGGGTGCGCGGGGTCTCGCGGAGAGCGGACACGAAGCGGTCCCGCCAGTCGGCGACGGTGTTGCGCTTGAGGGCCGCGCTCATGCTCGCCCGGCGCTCCCGGCGCTCCTCGAGCGACATGTTGAGGGCGCGCTGCATCGCGTCCATGAGCACCGCGGGATCGTAGGGGTTCACGATCACCGCGCCGTCGAGCTCGCGCGCCGCCCCCGCGAAGCGCGACAGGACGAGCACCCCGGGGTCCTCCTCGGTCTGGGCGGCCGCGAACTCCTTCGCCACCAGGTTCATCCCGTCCTTCAGCGGCGTCACCAGCCCGACGTGCGCAGCACGAAAGAGCCCCCCGAGCGTGCGCCGCGGATAGCCCCGGTGGACGTAGCGGATGGGGACCCAGTCCACGTCCGCGAAGCGGCCGTTGATCCGCCCGCAGACGTGCTCGACCTCGCTTCGCATCGCGCCGTACTCCGGCACCCCGCCCCGCGACGGCGGCGCGATCTGGAGGAGCAGGAGGTTCCCGTGGTGCTCCGGATAGTCGGCGAGCAGACGCTCGAACGCGAGGAAACGGTTCTCGAGGCCCTTGGTGTAGTCGAGCCGGTCGACGCCGATCATCATCTTGCGCCCCGCGAGGCTGCGATGCATCCGCCGTTCCTGGCGCGACGCCTCTCGGGACGCGGCGAGCGCGCGGAACTCGTCGAGGTCGAGGCCGATGGGAAAGGCGCCGGCCCGGATGGTCCGGCCGAAGGCCTCGAGACTCCCGTCCCCGTGCAGGACGCCGCCCACCTCGTTCAGCACGTAGTCCTGGAACGCCCGGAGGTCCGCGTCGGTCTGGAAGCCCACCAGGTCGTAGGCGAAGAGCCCGCGGACCAGGGCCTCGTGGCTCGACAGGGTCACCAGCAGGTCCGCGGGTGGGAAGGGAATGTGGAGGAAGAAGCCGATCCGGTGGGAGGAGCCCATCCGCCGAAGCTCCTCGGCGAAGGCGATGAGGTGGTAATCGTGGACCCAGATGAGGTCGCCCTCCCGGAGATGGGGCGCCATCGCGTGCGCGAAGCGCGCGTTCACCCGGAAGTAGCCCCGGTCGTAGAGCCGGTCGTAGGCGGTGTGGCCCATCCGGTTGTGGAACAGGGGCCACAGGGACCGGTTGGCGTAGCCGTTGTAGTACTCGTCGTAGTCGTCCGGGGTGAGGTCGATGGTCGCGAGGGTGAACCCGTCCGCCTCGCGGAACGCGGCCGGACCGGGGCGTTCGCTCACCTCCCCGCTCCATCCGAACCACACCCCGGAGTTGCGCCGGAGGGCGGCGTGCATGGCGACCGCGAGCCCCCCCTGCGCGCCCTCCCGGTCCTTGGGGTTCGGCACGCTCACCCGGTTGGAGACGACCATGAGGCGGCTCATCGGGCGAAGGTCCAGGGGCGGCTCAGGCGCACCGCGCTGTTGATGATCCCGACGAGCGAGTAGGTCTGCGGATAGTTCCCCCAGAGCTCGCCGGTGGCCGGATCGATGTCCTCGGAGAGGAGACCGAGGTGGTTGCGCCTCGCCAGCATCTCCTCGAAGTGCTCCCGCGCGCGCTCCGACTCGCCCATCGCCGCAAGGGCGTCGATGTACCAGAAGGTGCAGATGTTGAAGGCGGTCCGCGGCCGGCCGAAGTCGTCCTCCATCGCGTAGCGGAACATGTGCCGGCCGCGGAGGAGATTCGACTCGATGGCCTTGACGGTGCCCCGGAAGCGCGGATGTCCTGCCTCGTGGAAGCCGAGGTCCGAGAGGAGGAGGAGCGAGGCGTCCACGTCCTCGACACCGAGCGCGCCCGTGTAGCAGTCCATCCGCGGGTTCCACGCCTCCTCCTCGATGAAGGCGCGTATCTCCCCCGCCCGCTCGCGCCAGTGCGCGGCCCGCTCCGCGCGACCGAGGTGCGCGGCGATGTTGGCGAGCCGGTCGCAGGCGGCCCAGCACATGAGGCTCGAGTAGGTATGGACCCTCGCCTTCGTGCGGAACTCCCACAGCCCCGCGTCCGGCTCGCGGTGGACGCGGAAGGCCCGCTCGCCGACCTGCTCGAGCCGGGCGAAGTCGCGTTCGTCCATCGGCCGGATGAGCCGCCGGTCGAAGAACGCCTGGGCGTTCGAGAGCACCACCTGCCCGTACACGTCGTGCTGGACGTGTCGCCAGGCATCGTTGCCGAAGCGCACCGGCCCCATGCCCCGGTATCCGGGGAGCCGGTCGGCGGTGCGCTCGGGCAGGGACCGGCGGAGGTCGATCCTCGACACCGGCTGGATGTGGCCGCCGCCCGCGGCGCCGACGAGGTTGCGCACGTAGCGAAGGTAGCTCTCCAGGATGTCGACCGCGCCGAGCTCGTTCAACGCCCGGATCACGTAGTACGCGTCGCGCACCCAGCAGTATCGGTAGTCCCAGTTGCGGCCCGAGTGGGGGGCCTCGGGGACCGACGTGGTCATCGCCGCGATGATCGCGCCGGTCTCCTCGAACCAGCAGAGCTTGAGGGTGATCGCGGCCCGGATCACCGCCTCCTGCCATTCGAGGGGCACGTGCAGGTGCCGGACCCATTCGCGCCAGTGGTCGGTGGTCGCGCTCAGGAAGTCCTGCCCGGTCTCCGCGACCGGGCGGGTCAGGCTCTCGTCCGGACCGAGGAACAGGGTGACCGGCTCCTCGAGGTAGAACCACGATTCGTCGAGGATGTAGGCGAGCGGGGCGTCGGTGGTGAGCCGGACCGCGAGGTCCGAACCGACGTAGCGGATGTGGTTGGAGCCGTGGGTGACGTCCGCGGCCCGGCGCGCGTCGCCGAAGCGGGGGCGGATGCGGATGCGGATGCGGGGCTGGCCTTCGACCGGGCGCAGGACCCGGACGAGGGCCATCGGGCGGTAGCGGCGCCCGAACTGCGAGAAGCGCGGCGCGAAGTCGGTGACCTCGAGCGCCCGCCCCTCCCGGTCCCGGAGGGAGGTGACGAGGACGGGGGTGTTCTCGACGTAGGTCTGACGGCTGCGGTCGAACCCCTCGATCTCGATGTCGAAGCGGCTGCGGTCGTCCTCGGGGGAGCCGCCCTCGAGGAGGCCCGCGAACACCGGGTCGCCGTCGAGGCGCGGCATGCACGCCCAGGCGACGCTCGCGCGCCGGTCGATGAGGGCGGCGAAGGCGCAGTTGCCGACCACCCCGAGGTCGAGATCGGACTCGGGCTCCCGGATCACGACGCGACCGCTTCCGGGATACCGCGCAGCCAGGCGACGACGCTCGCGACGTCGGGAAGGCGATGACGGGCGCCAGTCGCCCGGGCGGGGCCGGCGAGGACGCTCACCCCGCCCATCTCGTTGACGGCCCGGAAGCCGTCCTCGTCGGTCACGTCGTCGCCGACGAAGGCCGGCGTGCGGCCCGCGAACGGCGGCTCGTCCATGAACGCCTCGATGGCCGTTCCCTTGTGGACCCCGCGCGGCCGAAGCTCGGCCACCGAAGCGCCCGCGAGGACCTCGAACGCGGCGCTCTCGAGCCCCTTCACCGCTTCCACGCAGGTCCGCCTTCGCTCCGGGGCGGCGCGGAAGTGAAGCACGAACGCACAACCCTTGTCCTCGAGAACCACCCCGGCGTGCGCATCCGCGACTTCGGCAAGGCGCGCGCGCACCCGCGCCACCTCGCCGGGGGGCGGAGCCGCGAGCCGGATGGACGAGGGGGCGGACGCGAGCCGGCCGTCGGCGCGCCGGCGCTCGGCGCCGTGAATGCCCGCCACCGCGGCGACGCTCGAATCGAGCCAATGGTCGATCTCGCCGACCGGCCGGCCGGTGACGACGGCGAGCGCTCCGCCGAGGGCCTGCGCCGCGCCCCCGAGCACGGACACCAGTCCCGGCGCCGGACGGATCGCGTCGGGGCGGGACGCGAAGTCGACGATCGTCCCGTCGAAGTCGAGGAAGAGCGCCCAGTCGGGGCGCGGGCAGGGCACGTTCACGGGTACCGGGGAGGAAAGAGGAGTCAAACGGGGTCGGCGGCGACGGTGGGGCCTACGAACCGTCTCCTCGCTCGGAACCCGGCGTGCCGCCCTTCTCGCGAAGCAGCGCCTCGAGCTCCGCGACCCGCTGCCAGTCGTTCTCGGCCATCGGCTGGCCGTCAGAGATCGGATATTCGACGTGGACTTCAGACGAAACATTCCGGCTCATGGAGAGGTCCCTCCGTGCGACGGGCCGGGTCCGGGCGGACCCGATCCCCAAACGACGATAGCACGACCATGTCCGCATCCCAACCCGTGTTCCAGGAGCGCAGCATGACCCACCGCGGGGGCTCCCCGCGCACTCGAATTCGCTCGATCTTCGTCGGAACTCGTCCCGCCGGGACCGCGCCGATGAGGGTGGTACGGAATCAGGCCGCCCCTTGACCGACGTTCTCCTCAAGGGGCCCGAACGGAGGGTTGACAGATGTTTTGTTATCTCGTCGCATAAAAAACGGTATCATATTACAATCCGCTTCGAGACGCGGGCCTTCGAGGACAAGAAAATGCGCACCGTCGCCAGGCACCTTTTGCTCGTCATCACCGCGATGCCGGTTGCCCTTTGCTTCGTCGTCGCCGCTCCGGCCGGAGCCCAGTCGCAGACGGAGCCGACCGCGGCGGAGCTGGCCGAGCAGATTCAGGCCCTCAAACGCGAGTACGAAGCGCGGATCGGCGCGCTCGAGGCCCAGCTCTCCACCATGGAGTCGAGAGCGCAGGAGTCGGAGCAGGAGACCACGAGCACCGCACGGGCCGCCAAGCCGGCATCCGACAACGCCTTCAATCCCGCGATCGGCGTTGTCCTGAACGGACTGTTCTCCCAGCACTCTGCCGACGAGTTCGAGATTCACGGCTTCCCGACCGGTCACGAGAGCGAACGGGCCGCCGAGGGGCTCTCCTTGGGCCACAGCGAGATCGCGATGTCGGGCAGCATCGACGAC
>JAJECB010000149.1 GCA_022822245.1 Gammaproteobacteria bacterium | reverse complement strand
CGGAGCGGCGGGGCCCCGCGAGCGAGGCGAGGACGCTCTACGAGGAGCTCCCGGAGAGTGTCGAACGCCGGGTGCGCGAGCGGGAGGCGAGGCGCGAGCGCCGTCTCGCGGCCGCCGCCGGCGCCGGACGACCCACCAAACGCGACCGCCGGATGCTCGATCGGCACACCGCCGGCTGATCCGATTCAACCGGCCCCGACCGTCAGGCTCGGGGGTCCGGTCCAACGGCCGGCGGCGATTCGAGGCCGAGGATCGCTCTCGCGACCTGTCGCGCCTCGTCCAGGTTCTCGACGATCCGTTCGCGCGGCAACTCCCGCAGGACGTCGAGAGCGGAGAGGGTTTCCGCGACGTCGCCCGAGAGCCCCATCGCGACCGCGGGGGTCCTTTCGTCCGCGGCGATCTCGAGGAGCTGCTTGACGAGCATGGCCGCGCTGTCGTCGATGTAGGTGGCGCCCGAGAAGTCGAAGACGACGAGCTCGTGCTCCTTCAGGTCCATGCTGATCGTCCGCACAAGGCTCCGGGACGAGGTGACGGTGAGGCTGCCCCGGAGGGCCACCATCCCGACCCGCGCCGAGAATGGGTCGGAATCTTCCGCCTCCTCTCCACCGTACAGGAACATCTGGTCGAGGAGCGGCGCGGAGACCACGCTGTCGTGCTCCGCCCGCTCGAGCCGTCCCGCACGGGCGAGGCCCGAGATGACCAGCCCGGCCGCCACCGCGACCACGAGATCGACGAACACCGCGAGGGCGAGCGTCGTCAGCATGACCACGACGTGGTCGCTCCGGAGGCGGTGGAGCCGGGTGAGGAGGTGCCAGTCGACGAGGTCCCAGCCGACCTTGATGAGGACCGCAGCGAGGGCGGCGAGCGGAATCGACTCGACGTACGACCCGAGTCCCAGCAGGAGCGCGAGCAGGAACATCGAGAACGCCACCCCCGCCGCGCGGGTGGTCCCGCCGGCGCGGATGTTCGGCACCGTGTACACCGGGGTGCCCCCGCCCGGCAGTCCTCCGATGAGGCCCGCGGCCATGTTTCCGACCCCCTGGCCCACGAGCTCCCGGTCCGGATTGTGGCTCGTGCGGGTAAGCGAGTCCGCCACGAGGCAGGTGAGGAGACTGACCGCGGACCCGACCAGGGCGAGCATGAGCGCGGGCTCGACGGCCCGCGCGAGGAAGTCCAGGGAAGGCATCTCGAGCTGCAGCATCGGAAGCCCGGCCGGTATCGCCCCCACGACCGGCGCATCGTCCAGCCACAGGGCCCCGAGGAGCGTGCCGGGAATGAGCCCCGCGAGCGTGCCGGGCAGGTATCGGCTGAGCCGGCGAGGCCAGAAGACCGCGATCGCGAGGGTCACGCACCCGACCGCCACCGCGCTCCAGTTGATCTCACCCACCGCCGCCGGCAGGGCGAGGACCATGCCCACCGCCCCGCGCGACACGGGGTCGGAACCGAGGAACGGGAGGACCTGGATCGCGATGACGAGGACGCCGATGCCGGACATGAAGCCCGAGACAACCACGTACGGGGTGTAGGCCACGAAGCGCCCGAGCTTCATGACGCCGAGGAGCGCCTGCAGCAGGCCGCCGAGCACGATCACCGCCAGCGCTTCGGCGAATGTATCCGCATAGCTCGCGATGACCATCGCCGTCACGATGGCCATCGGCGCCGTCGGACCGGAGATCTGGGTCGACGTGCCACCGAGGAACGCGGCGAAGAATCCGACCGCGATCGCGCCGTAAAGACCCGCCGCCGCGCCCATGCCGGACGCTACTCCGTAGGCGAGCGCGAGCGGGAGCGCCACGAACGCGGCAGTCACTCCGCCGAGCACGTCTCCGCGCAGCTTCGGGAGGCTGTAGTTCAAGCGACGAGCTCCATATCGTCAATCTTCCGATGGGGAAAATACGATTCATCGGTTCCCGGCGCCGGGCGGGCTCGAGACCCGCTGCTTGCTCCCGGTCGCTCGACGGCCATGATCCGTTCGCCGCGCCGGCGACCCGTGCCCGCTACCGGCTGGGCGGCCCGGCGGGGGGCTCGCGGGGACCGGGGGAAGCGCTCGCGGGCGGGCGTCGTCGCGGCGGCCGCGCTGCGGTCACCACCCCCCGGAGGGCGCGGCGCCACTCCCCGTCGAGAAGAATCTCCGGCCCCGCCGGCGCGACGCAACGGGCGGCGGCATCCGTTCCGTCGGCCGGCCCGAGCCTGAGCCGGCGCAGCACGACCTCACCCTCGTGCTCAAGGACCACCAGGCTGCCGTCCTCGGCGGGCTCGCCCGGGTCCACGACCACCACCGTCCCGGACACGATCTCCGGGGCCATCGAATCGTCGAGGACCCTGAGGGCGTAGGGCTCGAGGGACACGCAAGCCGAGACCATCGCTTCACCTCCCGCGCGCGGAGTAGAATACCGGCATCCGTGGCCGGCCGCGCCTCACCCTCACCGCGGACGCCGTTCCTTGCTCGCGATTGCCGTACCGTTCGTCGAGATCTGCCTGCTGCGCCGTGCGCCGCAGGACCTGCCCGCCTCGCCGCTCCTGCTCGGCATTGCGGTCACCGCGCACGTGGGGCTCGGCATCCTGGTGACGGCGCTCCACTATCCGCTCCTCACCGCGATCGGGGTAAGCCTCACGGGCACCCTGCTCCTCGCGCTCCTCGCCTTCGCGCTCCTGTCCGCGCGCGGATTCGGCCAGCGCTTCACGCAGACCTTCGCCGCCTTCGCGGGGACCGGAGCGGTGCTCCAGGTGATCGCCTTCCCCCTCGTCGCGCTGCTCGACGGCGCCGACCGCGGCGGCGCCTCCGCCGCGGCAGGGGTGATCCTCACCATTCCGTGGCTCGCCCTCCTCGTCTGGAGCTGGGTGGTGAGCGGCCACATCCTGCGCCATGCGCTGTCCGTGCACCTCACCGCGGGCATCGGGATCTCGATGGCGTTCTTCTGGCTCTCCGCCCTGGTCATCCACCAGCTCTTCGGAAATCCCTGACCGGTCCCCCGCGGACGCATCCATGCGCATCCACGTCCTCGGGATCGGCGGCACCTTCATGGCCGCCCTTGCGTGCATCGCGCGCGAGCTCGGGCACGAGGTGGAGGGGTCGGATACCGGCCTCTATCCGCCGATGAACAAGGTGCTGGCGGAGGCGGGGATCCCGGTGCGCGAGGGCTATCGGGCCGAGCACCTCGACCCCGCGCCTGACCGGGTGGTGGTCGGGAATGCGATGACCCGGGGCAATCCGGCCATCGAGCACATGCTGGACGAAGGGCTCGACTACGAGTCCGGGCCGTCCTGGCTCGCCCGGCACGCGCTCCGGGGTCGTCACGTGATCGCCGTCGCGGGCACCCACGGCAAGACCACCGTGTCGAGCCTCGTCGCGTGGATCCTCGAAAGCGCGGGGCGGAAGCCCGGCTGGCTCATCGGCGGGATGGCCCCCCAGCTCGGGATGCCGGGCCGGCTCGGCTCGGGTCCGCACTTCGTCATCGAGGCCGACGAGTACGACACCGCCTTCTTCGACAAGCGCTCGAAGTTCATCCACTACCGGCCCCGCACCCTCGTCATCAACAACCTCGAGTACGACCACGCGGACATCTTCGACGACCTCGCGGCGATCGAGCGGCAGTTTCACCACCTCGTGCGCACCGTCCCCGCGAGTGGTTGCATCGTCTCCGGCGGCCCCGAGGTGGAGCGGGTGCTCGCCATGGAGTGCTGGACGAAGGTGGTGCGGCTCGGCTACGGCGCGGGCGGCGGCGGGCTCTCGGCACACGCGCTCGGGCCCGACGCCTCCCGCTTCGAGGTGCGGGCGGCCGATGGGGGCCGCGAACGGCGCATCGAGGTCGAATGGAAGCTCGCGGGCGCCCACAACCTGCACAACGCCCTCGCGGCCCTCGCGGCCGCCCGCGCGGCGGACGTGGACCTCGCGGATGGCGCGCGGGCGCTCGGGGAGTTCGACGGAATCGCGCGGCGCCTCGAGGTCGCCGGCGTCGCGGGCGGGGTCACCGTCTACGACGACTTCGCCCATCATCCGACCGCGATCCGGGCCACCGTCGAGGCGTTGCGGGCGGGGACGGAGAGCGCCGGACGGATCGTCGCGGTGCTCGAGCCGCGCTCCAACACGATGCGGCGCGGCGTCCACCGCGACACCCTCGGGCCCAGCCTCGCGGCCGCGGACGAGGTGTTCGCCCTCGACCCCGGGGGGCTCGAGTGGTCGCTCGCGGGCGCGCTCGGCCCGCGCGCGGGGGTCCGCACGGACGTAGAATCGCTGGTCGAAGCGATCGCGGGCCTCGTCCGGCCCGGCGACCGGGTACTGGTGATGAGCAACGGCAGCTTCGACGGTCTGCACCGGCGGCTTCTCGCCCGCCTCTCCGGCGAGGGGGCGGCGTGAGCGGCGCGCGCGACGCGGTCCTCGTCGCGATGACCGGCGCCTCGGGTGCCGCCTACGGCCTTCGGCTCATCGACCTCCTTCTTCACGCAGGAACGACGGTGCAGGTGGTCCTGAGCGGCCCGGGGCGAACCGTGGTCAACACCGAGACCCCCCTTCGCCTCGGCAAGAGTCCGGCCGAGATCCGCAAGGGTCTGCTCGCCCACCTCGGCCGCGACGACGATACCGCGCTCCGGGTGTTCGGCACGGACGACTGGTTCGCCCCGCCCGCGAGCGGCTCCAACCCCCCCGCCGCGGTGGTCGTTTGCCCCTGCACGACGGGCACCCTCGGCGCGGTGGCAGCGGGGACGAGCCGAAACCTCATCGAGAGGGCCGCCGACGTCGCCCTCAAGGAGGGACGGCAGCTCGTCCTCGTGGTCCGGGAGACGCCGCTCTCCGCGGTTCACCTGGAGAACATGCTGCGCCTCGCCCGCGCGGGGGCGGCCATCCTCCCCGCGAACCCCGGCTTCTACCACCGGCCGGAGACGGTCTCCGATCTCGTGGACTTCGTGGTCGCCCGGATCCTCGACCGGATCGGGGTCGAGCACGACCTCGTGCCCCGCTGGGCGGCGGAGCGGGAATAGAGATTCAGATTCGCGCGGGCGGCGAGACCGCCGCCCGCGCGGGGCATCGTTCGATTCGGGCCGGTCAGCGACCCATCTTCGGGCGAGAGTAACGGTTGCAGTTCACGGTGAGCGCGTCGGCGTCGGAGTTCTTGTCGATCATGACGAACGGTCCCGACCAGACCTGGGGCACCTCCTCGCCCTTGCTGTGGGTGACGAACGCATCGGCGACCCCCACCCCGCCGTCGTCGATGCAGCGAAGCACCGAGGCGGTGAGCCATCCTTCCTTCATGGCCACGATTTCGTCGCCGGTACCGCCGAAGCCCATCGTCGCGATCTCGTCCGACTTGCCTATCTGACGAACCGCCTGGCCGGCGCCGAGACCGATGGTGGTCGACACCCCGTAGATCATGTCGAGGTCGGGGTGGGCGGTGAGCATGTTCTGCGCCGCGTCGTAGGCCTTGCTGCGGTCGAAGTCGGTGTAGGGGCCGACGATCACCTCGATGTCGGGATACTTGTCGACGACCTCGAGGAAGCCGTTCTTGCGCTGGTCGCTCGCGACGCCGGGGGCGCCCTGCAGGATCGCCACCTTGCCCTTGCCGTCCAGCCACTTCACCGCCCACTCGCCGGTCATCACCCCGCCCGGGTAGTGCGCGAAGGCGATGTAGCTCATCGCGCGGGCCATCTCGTCCTCGTGCGGCTCGATGTAGTTGTAGACCACGGTGGGAACCCCCGCCTGCTTGAGCTTGCGCAGGGCAGGAATCGCGGCCTCGTACTCGGTCGGACCGAGAAACACGTAGTCGACCCCACGGGCGATCACGGACTCGACCTGGGCGAGCTGGCCGGCGTGGTCGACGTGGCTGATTACCGCGAGGGCCTGGATCTCGTACTCGACTCCAAGCTCGTCGAGCCGGCCCTGAATGGCCCAGAAGGTGCGCTCCCAGGCGTCGGAAATGTCGAAGGATGGCGACAGGTACGCGATTCGCATCGGCTCGGCGCGTGACGCGGTGGTGGCGAAAGCGGCCGCGAACGCGGCGAGCGCGGTCAGGGCAATCAGGAGGCGACGACTGAACATGAGCTGAGCTCCCTTGGTGGTTGCACTACGTGCGGCCCTCGAACCAGGACCGCGGGAAAAGCGCGAGCGCGGAAACCCGACGCTCGCGCAGGTTGGCGATGGCGACCGCGATGAGGACGATCGCGCCCATCACGACGAGCTGCCAGAAGTAGTCCACACCCGCGATGACGAGCGCGTTGGTCATCATCGAGAGCAGCAGCGCCCCGAGCACGGTCCCGTAGATCGTGCCGCGCCCGCCGAAGAGGCTCGTGCCGCCGATGATGACCGCGGCGATGACGTGGATCTCCATCGACGTCCCGATCGTGGCCTGCGTCGAGTCGATGCGCGCGATCATGATGAGGCCGCCGAGCGCGGTCACGAGCCCCATCAGCGCGTAGACCATGAGCTCGATCCGGCCGACCGGCACGCCGGCGAGGCGCGCCGACTCCCGGTTGCCGCCGATGGCGCGCACGTGCAGGCCGAAGCGGGTGTAGTTGAAGAGCCAGGCGCCGAACAGGGCGAAGAGGAAAGCGATGATCACCGGCACCGGAATGCCGGCGACCGTGCCCTGTCCGAACCACGTGACCGACGACGGCAGCCCGTAATGCATGTTCCCGGCCGAATGAACGAGGGCGAGCCCCCGGAGGGCCACCATCATTCCGAGGGTCGCAATGAACGGAGGGATCTTGACGAAGGCGACGAGGAAGCCGGTGAAGCAGCCGATGAGGCCGCCCAGCGCGAACATGACGAGGACCCCGAGACCGGGGTGCATGCCCTCCTTGATGAGCTCGAAGCCGATGACGGTGACGAGCGCGAGGAGGGCCCCGACCGAGAGGTCGATCCCCGCGTTCGTGATGACGAACGTCATACCGACCGCGATGATCAGGTAGTACGAAGCCTGGGTCAGGATGTTGATGAAGTTGACCACCGTCGCGAAGCGCGGGTTGATGAGCGAGAAGATCACCGCGAGGACGATCACGACGATCGTCAGCCCCAAGCCCTCGAAGAGCCACCGGCGGTCCGCGTGGCCGATGGTCGCCGCGGAGGGAACGGCGGCTGCGCTCGGGGACTCGTTCATGTGCACCTCACGCGGCTTCGCCGAAGGTGATCATCCGAACGATCGCTTCGCGCGTGGTCGAGGCGGCCTCCACCACGCCGAGCAGCCGGCCGTTCTTCATGACCGCGATGCGATCGGCGAGCTGGAACACGTGCTCCAGGTTGTGGCTGATGACGATGATGCTGATGCCGCGATCGCGCATGTTCCGGACCAGCTCGAGCACCCGCGCGCCTTCTTCGACGCCGAGCGCCGCCATCGGCTCGTCCATGATGACGAGCCGGACCTCCTGGAGGAGGAGCCGGCTGATCGCGACCGTCTGGCGCTGGCCGCCGGAGAGCCGGATGACCGGGTCGTTCAGCCGCGGCAGGTGGATCCCGAAGCGATCGAGGAGCTCGATCGTGCGCTGGCGCATCTCGCCGTGATCGAGCTGCGGCACGAGGCCGAGAAACCGGGTCCGGAGCTCGCGGCCGAGAAACACGTTCTCGGGCACGTCGAGGGTGTCGACCAGGCCGAGCCCCTGGTGCAGGCACCCGATGCCGGCCGCATCCGCATCGCGCGGCGTGCGCATCCGCAGCGGCGTCCCGTCGAACTCCACGTGACCCGCGTCCGGCGGCTGGGCACCGGCGATGGCCTTGATAAGGGTCGACTTTCCGGCCCCGTTGTCGCCGACCAGGGCCAGCACCTCGCCGCGATACACGTCGAAGGTGACCGAATCGACCGCCTTCAAGCCGCCGTAGCTCTTGTCCAGGCCGACGACCCGCATGAGCACGTCGGAGGCGGCGGGTCGCGAATCACTCACCCTCGTCCCGCCTCCGCGCGCCGATTGTGAAGACGCCTGTCCAGTCGATGTTCATTGTCGACATTATCCCATCCTGGCGCGCGAATTTCACCGATCTCTTTGCCAGCGAACGCCGATTCTCTCGCAGTGACGCGGCGATTGGGCGCTCTCGCGACCAGGATCGGTGAAACTCGCGCGCCGGCGAGTCCGCCGTACCAGGGCAAGCCGCGGGTGCGAACCCCCGCCACCCCGGCCGCTGGCCGCGGCACCCGAACGGTCCGGGTGGCGACAGGGCTTGTTCACCGAGTCGGCCGGCTTCATCATCGGGACATCGGTGAAATATTCGGGCCGAGGTCGCTCCAACGGAGCTCGCCCGCCGGAAAACTGGGGGAAGGATGAGATGAAGGCACTGGTTCTCGAACGCAAGGACGAGCTGTCCCTGCGGCCCATCGACGTCGAGGAGGCGCTGGGACCGCGCGACGTGCGCATCGCCCTCAAGCGGGTCGGCGTCTGCGGAAGCGACGTCCACTACTACGCACACGGGGGGATCGGCCCCTTCATCGTCAAGGAGCCCATGATCCTCGGCCACGAGGCGTCGGGCGAGGTGGTCGAGATCGGGTCGGCGGTCACTTCGCTCGCGGTCGGCGATCGGGTCTGCATGGAGCCCGGGATCCCCGATCCCGACAGCCGTCCGACCCGCCTCGGCAAGTACAACCTCGACCCGGCCGTCCGCTTCTGGGCCACCCCGCCGGTCCACGGCGTGCTGCGGCCGACCGTGGTGCACCCCGCCGACTTCACGTTCAGGCTCCCCGACAACGTTTCGGACGGAGCGGGCGCCATGGTCGAACCCCTCGCGACCGGGGTCTACGCCACCACCAAGGCGCAGATCCAGCCGGGCGAGGTCGCCCTCGTCATCGGTGCGGGAACGATCGGGATGGTGACGGTGCTTGCAGCCCTCGCGGCCGGGTGCAGCCGGGTGATCGTGAGCGACGTGCAGGAGCCCAAGCTCGACCTCGCGGCCCGGTTCGGCGCGGTCATCCCGGTGAACGTGCGCAGCGAGAGCCTCGCCGAGGTGGTCGGCCGGGAGACCGACGGGTGGGGGGCCGACGTGGTGTTCGAGGCGTCGGGGAACGAGCGGGCCGCGGCTGAAGTTTTCGACCATGTGTGTCCCGGGGGCCGGGTCGTCTTCATCGGCATGCCCGGAGCCCCCATCGCCTACGACGTGCTCGCGGCGCAGGTCAAGGAGGCGCGGGTCGAGCACATCTTCCGCTACGCGCACATCTGGCCGCGTGCGGTGGCGATGCTCGCGTCCGGCAAGATCGACGTGTCCCCGCTCATCACCGAGACGTACGGCTTCGGCGACAGCATCGAGGCGTTCGACTACGCGCGAAGCGCGCCGCCCGGCACCGTCAAGGTGCAGATCGAGATGCCGGGACGCGCGTAGCCTCGGGCGGTCCGCACCTGCGCCTCGCCCGCGAGCGATCGGGCGGGTCGCGTCAGAGCGCGGTGTAGCCGCCGTCGAGCATGATCGTGTCGCCGTTGATCATGTCGGAGGCGGGCGACGCCAGGTAGAGCACGAGATCGGCGACCTCCACCGGTCGCCCGAAGCGGCCGGCCGGGATCTTCGCCCGCATCGGATCGCCCTTTTCCGGGGGACCCCAGACCCGCTCGCCCATGGGGGTGAGGATCACTGTCGGGCAGACCGCGTTGCACTGGATGTTGTGCTTTGCCCACTCGCAGGTCATCGCCTTGGTGAGCGCGTTGAGGCCGTTCTTGGAGGCCGCGTAGGCACAGTGGTCGGGAATGGCCACGATCCCCGTCTGGGACG
>JAJECB010000369.1 GCA_022822245.1 Gammaproteobacteria bacterium | reverse complement strand
GGTCGCCATGAACACTGCTCATGCTTTCGTTCCCGTGAAGCGGCAAGCCGCCCCGTCGCCTTCGTTCCGGGCGTCCGGGCGGCCCCGCGGTCTCTCGCGGCAGGCCTCGCCACGACCCGTCGTCGGCCGGGATCGCCCGACCGGCGATTCGCGCGTCCCCGGCGCAATGGAGCCGCCCCGCCCCTCGGTTCGTGCCGTTGCGCCCGGACCTTGCGAAGGCGCGGCTCGCGCGCGGCGCGTCCCGTGCTCAGGCGCGTGCGCGGGCGTTCTCGGGGTCGAAGAAGTGCGGGCTGCACACCTCCACCGAGACGTTCTCCCCGGTCACCGGCGATGCCGCGACCAGGCGCTCGCCGATGCGCGCGCGGCCGTCCCGGAGGAGCGCGAGCGCGATCTCGGCGTCGAGGTTCGGGCTGCGCACGGCGGAGGTCACGTGCCCGAGGGAAGTCAGCGCCGTCGTCTGGCGGCCGAGCTTCGCGGCCCGCTCCGCGTCGAGGAGCTGCGCCCCGGGCGGGATCGAAGCCTCGCCCCGGAGGCCGACGAACTGCTTGCGTCCCTCGGCGTGGAACACCGGCCGGGAGAGCCCCCAACGTCCGACGTAGAGGCCATCCGGGCGCAGCATGCGCTCGAACCCGAGGTCGATGGGGGTGGTCCGGCCATCGATCTCCGGCCCCGCCACGTGTCCCTTCTCGATCCGGAGGATCCCCATCGCTTCGGTGCCGTAGGGCGCGATGCGGTGCGGGGCGCCCTGCTCCAGGAGGTGCTCCCAGATGAGGATCCCCCAGTCCGCGGGGGCGTGGATCTCGAAGCCGAGCTCCCCCGAGAAGGTGATCCGGAAGATCCGGACCGGCGCGCCGGCGATGGTCGTTTCGAGCGCGCCCATGAAGGGCAGCTCGCGCGCTTCTTCGCGCCCTCCCTCGTCCACGGCCGCGACCAGCACGTCGCGGCTCCGCGGTCCCGCGAGCGCGATCCCTGCCCACTGGTCGGTCACGTCGACCATGCTCACGTCGAGCTCGGGCCACACCGTCTGGGCGTGGAACTCCATGTGCCGGAAGACCTCGCGATGCTCGCCGGTGGTGGTGGTCATGTAAAAGCGGCGCTCGTCGAGCCGGGTCGTGGTCCCGTCGTCGAGGACGTGCCCGTCCTCCCGGAGCATGAGGCCATAGCGGCTCCGCCCCGGCCGGAGCGACTGCCACCGGTTGACGTACATCCGCTCCAGGAACTCGGCAACGTCGTCCCCCTCGAGCTCGATCTTGCCGAGGGTGGAGACGTCCACGAGCCCCACCGCCTCGCGGACGTGGACCGCCTCGCGCCACGACGCCTCGAGGGGGGTCTCCCGGTCGCGGGGGTAGGAGTGGGGACGGAGCCACAGCCCGACCGGGCGCATGCCGCGCTCCACGCCCCGAAGCGCCGCGACGTGCCAGTCGTGCATCGGGGTCTCGCGGACCGGGGAGAGGTGCGGCCCGGTCTCCTCGCCGGCGATGAGCCCGAGGGTGACCGGGGTGTACGGGGGGCGGTAGGCGGTATGCCCGACCTCCGGGATGGGCGCGCCCCGCGCGCGCGCGAGGAGGGCGAGGCCGTTGACATTGCTCGTCCGCCCCTGATCGGTGCCCATGCCGAGGGTGGTGTAGCGCTTGAGGTGCTCGACCGAGGCGTAGCTCTCGCGGACCGCGAGCTCGACGTCGGCCGCGGTCACGTCGTTCTGGTGATCGACGAACGCCTTGCCCTTCTCCGATCCCGGCACCGCCCAGAGCGGCTCCCAGGGGGCGGCCGGAGGCGCGGCCGACGCGCCCGACGCGTCTGGGGGGCCGGAAGCGCCGTCATCGTCGAGGGGAGGAAGATCGATGCGGGACCCGCGCCGCCGCCGAAAGCCGAGGTCGGCCGCCGCCGCCCTCCCCTCCCGGGTTCCCGCCTCCCAGGCCGCGGCAAGCGAGGCCTCTCCGGTGAGCGCTCCCGCCCAGCGCTGGCGCTGCCGCGCCTCGCCGGGAACGAAGGCTCCGAGGTCGTCGCGCCAGGCGAGCCGGCCCTGGGACTGCGCGACGAGGTGAACGGCCGGCGTCCATCCGCCGGAGACGAGGATCGAGTCGCAGGCGATGTGGCGCGGGCCGCCGAAGAGCCGGTCGCCGTCGCGGTTTCGGACCACCGCGGCCCGCACCGCGCCCGAGCCGCGCACGCCGGCCACCACCACCCCCGCCTGGCCCTCGATGCCGAGCTCCTCGATGGCCGCCCGCGCCGCGGACCCCGGGCCGCCGGAGCGGGCGTCGAGCACCGCCACCACCTCCACCCCCGCCCGGGCGACGTCCACCGCCGCCGCGTACGCGGAGTCGTTGTTGGTGAACACCACCGCGCGGTTCGCGACCCGCACCGCGTACCGGTTGGCGAAGGCCTGCGCGGCCGAGGCGAGCATCACCCCCGGCCGATCGTTGTCGGGGAAGACGACAGGGCGTTCGTGAGCGCCGGTCGCGAGCACGACCTCGCGGGCCCGCACCATCCGCAGGCGCTGGCCGGGATCTCCGGGGAGCCGTTCCGCGACCGCGACGAGGTTCTGGTCGTAGTAGCCGAACGCGGTCGCCCGGGTGAGGACCGTCGCCCGGGAGTCCTCCCGGAGCCGGGCTTCCATCTCGCCCAGCCACGCGACGAGGGGCCGGCCTTCGGTGAAGACACGCTCCCCAAGGGGCGTGCCGCCGATCCGGGGGCCGTCCTCGACGAGCATGGTGCGCGCGCCGGCCCGGGAGGCGGCGAGGGCGGCGGCGAGGCCGGCCGGGCCGCCCCCCACCACCAGCACGTCGCAGAAGTCGTGGGTCTTGTCGTAGCGGTCCGGATCCGGGACCACCGGGCCGCGCCCGAGACCCGCCGCCCGTCGGATGAACCGCTCGTAGAAGAGCCAGCCCGCAGGGGCGGACGGCCACATGAACGTCTTGTAGTAGAAGCCGGAGGGGAAGAGGGGGGAGGCGAGCCCCGCCGCCGCCCCGAGGTCGAAGGCGAGGGAGGGCCAGCGATTCTGGCTCCGCACCGTCATGTCCGGCTCGATCTCGACCTGGGTGGCCCGGAGGTTCGGTTCCGCGCGGGCGCCCTCCCCCACGGTGACGAGCGCGTTCGGCTCCTCCGCCCCCGCCGCCATCACCCCGCGGGGCCGGTGGTACTTGAAGCTGCGACCGAAGAGGCGCACCCCGTGCGCGAGGAGGGCCGAGGCGAGGGTGTCGCCCCGGTAGCCGAAGTACGGGCGTCCGTCGAAGGTGAACTCGATGAGCTCGTCGCGGTCGATGAGCCCGCCCGCGAGATTGCGGAAACGCTGGAGCTTCACACGCCGTCCTCCCCGGAGCCGGACCGAGATCCGGCCTCGGAATCTGCCCCCGGCCCGGAGCCGGTCCCGGTGCCCGCATCCGGCGGCCCGACGGCCGGCTCCGCCCCGAGCACCTCGTGGGTCGCGGTGTCCCGGGTCACCCGGATCCACTGCCCGCACCCGCCGTGATGCAGCCACCACTCCCGGTGCGGCCCGCGGGGGTTGTCGCGGAGGAACACGTACTCGTACCACGCCTCGTCGGGCGCCCCGTCCGGCGGGCGCTGCCGGGTCGCGTCGCCCCGGTAGGCGAACTCGACCTGGGCCCGTTCCCCGCAGTACGGACAGGGGATCAGCAGCATCCCGTCGCCTCCGCCGGTCGCGTTGCCGCCCGTTCGCCGGGAATCGGTGTACGACTCATCGTGATCACCGCTGCCGCCTTCCGCTCGCTAGTGCGCATTCGGAGTCGGCCCGTGCCCATGCTCGTCGAGAGTCCGGCCGGTCGCGAAGCGGTCCAGGCTGAACCCCGCGTTCAGATCGTGCGGCTCGCCGTGGGCGATGGTGTGGGCGAAGACCCACCCCGAGCCCGGGGTCGCCTTGAACCCCCCGTAGCACCAGCCGCCGTCGATGAAGAGGTTCTCGACCGGGGTCTTCCCGATAATCGGACTCCCGTCCATGGTCATGTCCATCACCCCACCCCAGGACCGCATAACGCGAAGTCGGCTGAGCGCGGGATACATCGCGATCGCGCCCTGCGACACGTGCTCGATGACCGGCAGGTTCCCGCGCTGCGCGTAGGAGTTGTAGCCGTCGAGGTCGCCGCCGAGGAGGACCTCGCCCTTGTCGGTCTGGCTGATGTAGCAGTGGATGGCGCCGCTCGTCACCACGTGGTGGAGGAGCGGCTTCACCGGCTCGGTCACGAACGCCTGGAGGACGTGCGACTCGATGGGGAGGGTGAGCCCGGCGAGCCCCGTGACCCGGCCCGAGTTGCCGGCGACCGCGAGCCCCACCCGCTCGACCTCGATCGCCCCCCGGGTGGTCTCCACCCCGGTGACGCAGCCCCCGTCGATGCGGAAGCCGACGACCTCGCAGTCCTGCACGATGTCGACCCCGAGGGCGTCCGCCGCGCGCGCGAAGCCCCACGCCACCGCATCGTGGCGCGCGACCCCGCCCCGCCCCTGGAGCAGACCCCCGAGCACCGGGAACCGGGCGTTGTCCGAGGTGTCGAGGAGGGGCACGTACTTCGCGACCGCCCGCCGGTCGAGGAGCTCCGCGTCGATCCCGTTGAGCCGCATCCGATTGCCGCGCCGCGCGAAGGCGTCCATCTGGCTGTCGGCATGGGCGAGGTTGAGCACCCCGCGCTGCGAGAACATCACGTTGTAGTTGAGGTCGCGGCTCAGTCCCTCCCAGAGGCGAAGGGAGTGCTCGTAGAAGCGCGCGTTGTCGTCGAGATGGTTGTTCGAGCGCTCGATGGTGGTGTTGCGCCCGGTGTTGCAGACGCCGATCCAGCACTTCTAGTGCTACTACACGTCGCGGTTTCAGTGG
>JAJECB010000450.1 GCA_022822245.1 Gammaproteobacteria bacterium | reverse complement strand
GCGGAGCTTGGCGTCGAGGTTGGTCAGCGGCTCGTCGAGGAGCAGCAGGCGCGGGCGGCGGATGAGGGCCCGGCCGATCGCGATCCGCTGCTGCTCGCCCCCGCTCGCGGTTTCGGGCTTGCGGTCGAGGACGTGCCCGATGCGGAGCATTTCCGCCATCTCGCCCACGCGGGCCTTGATCTCGGCCCCCGCGACGCGGGCCTCGCGGAGGGGGTAGGCGAGGTTCTCGAAGACGGTGAGGTGGGGATAGAGGGCGAAGGTCTGGAACACCATCGCGATCCCGCGATCGGGAGACGGGACGCCCGCGACGTCCTCTCCGTCGAATTCCACCCGCCCGCCGTCCGGCGTCTCGAGCCCGGAGATGACCCGCAAGGTCGTGGTCTTGCCGGCCGCGCTCGCCCCGAGCAGGCAGAAGAACTCCCCGTGCCGGACGCCGAGGTCGACGCCGTCGAGGGCGACCACCGACCCGAAGCGTTTGCCCACGCCTTCAAGGCGAAGGTGAACGTCCGGCTCCGGGCGCGAGCCGGGTTCGGGGGGGGCGGTCGGGCTCAAGGTCCGTGTCCCATTGTTCCGGAAGTTTTCGTGCCCCCGAAGTGTCAGCGAACCATCGGCGCGCGGTCAACACGCCGTGCTCGGCCTTCGTGCCCGCCCGCCCGCCGCCCGAAGGAACCTCCTGGGAACGCGGGCTCCCAGCCCACGGAGAGGTCCTTGCGTCGCGCCCGCGGACGCGCCCTTGCCCCCGGGATCCGGCCCGGGCTGCCCTCCCGTCCGAAGCGGCACGGCTCGAGAGCCTACCGTCACTGAGGGAAGCTCAGGGTCCCGGCCCCCTGCCCCTCCCGGGGGGTCTTGCGCCAGACCGTGGCGAGCCACGGCTGCTCGGCCCGCGGCCGGCCCGGCGGGCGGTAGTAGTGGTGGAGCTCCCGGAACCCCGCCGCGGTGACGTACGCCCGCCATGACTCGAGGTCATGGAAGCAGCCGTAGCGCCCCCCGGCCCAGCCTTCCTCGTTGCGGCCGCGCGGGTTCGAGGAGAAGAGCACGCCGTCCGGCTTGAGGGCCGCGGCAAGGTCCCGGAGGACTCGGGGGAGCTCGCCGCCCGGCACGTGGAAGAGAGACGCGTTCGCGAAGATCCCGTCGAAGCGGGCGCTCGGCAGATCGAGCGCGAGGAAGTCCTGGTGCAGCACCTCGCAGCCGGTCTCGCCACGCGCCATTGCGGCCAGCTCCCCGGAGCCGTCGAGGCCGACCGCCTCGTGGCCAAGCTCGGTGAAGCGGCGAAGGTCCCGCCCGGGGCCGCAGCCGAGGTCGAGGATGACGTGGGGCGCCTCGCCCTCGATCGCCTCGAGAAGGGCCGCGATGTTCTGGCTCACGTCGTGATCCGCGGTGCCCCGGCGGTAAGCCTCCGCCATGCGGTCGTACTCCGCGATGGTGATGGCGGTGACCTCGTGCGCCTGCATCGGGATCTACGACGAGGAGGCGGACCCGTCCGCCGCCCGCGCGTGCCACCGGGGGTCCGCCAACACCACCGAGGTCTCGATCTGGCGCTCGGGTACGGTCCAGTAGCGCCGCAGGAGGCGTGACTTCTCCCCCGCCGGGACCAGCTCGAAGCCGTGCCGCCGGTAGAAGTCGATCGCCCAGGTCGCGGCCGCCCACGTGCCGATCAGGATCGGGCGGTCCACCCGCCCGCGCAGTCCCTCGAGCAGCGCCGACCCGATCCCCGACCGTTGACGGCCCCTCGCCACGTAGGCGTGGCGGATGAGCGTCACGTCCTCGACCATCTGGACGCCCATCACGCCGACGAGACCGGTCCCCGCAATCTCGTATCCGTCGAACTCGATGCCGGCCGCGATCTCCTCGGCCAGCTCCTCGGCGGGCATGTAGGGCTCCTTCCACCGATCGTCGGGGATGATGCCGCGGTAGGCCGTCGCCGCGTCGTTGATGATCGCGAGCATACGGTCGAAATCGTCCGCCGTGCAGCGTCTGATCATGTCCGGCCCTCCTCGCCATGGACCCTGCGATGGGGCGAGATCCTGCCACTTCTGCTACCGTCCTGATAACGACGGAATCCGTCGAGGAGGGGAGACAAGGTCCATGCGCTTGACGAAGGAACAGATCGACCGCTACGACCGGGACGGATTCCTGGTCTTCCCGGAGCTCTTCTCGCCGGCGGAGGTCGCGGCCCTCCGGGGGGAGGTGGACCGGGTCTCGCGCCTCGACGCGGAAGGAATCGTCCGCGAAGGAGAGGGCGGGCGCCCGAAGATCATGCTCCGCATGCACGAGCGGGACGGGCCGACCGCCTCGCCGGAGTACCGCGCGTTCGCCTGCCAGTCCCGGACCCTCGGGGTCGCCCGGCAGCTCCTTCGCGACGATGCGCTCTACCTGCACCACTCCAAGGTGAACCTCAAGGCCGCAATCGAGGGCTCGGCGTGGCCCTGGCACCAGGACTTCGGCACCTGGCACCTCGACGGAATCGCCCGGCCCGCGATGACCACCGTGATGCTGATGCTGGACGACAGCACCGAAATGAACGGGTGCCTGTACTTCCTGCCCGGCTCCCACCGCGCCAACCGGCAGGTCCCGTACTGGGACGACTCGACCGCGTACCAGCTCTGGGCGGTCGGGCCGGAGCGTATGTGCGAGCTCATGGCGAAGTACCCATCGCCGGTCCCCGTCACCGGGCGCGCCGGAACGGTCGCCATCCTGCACTGCAACCTGCTGCACGCCTCCGGCCACAACCTGTCGGCGAACGACCGGAGGCAGGCCTATCTCTGCTACAACCAGGTCGCGAACCACCCGCACGAGGTCGAGAACCCGCGCCCGGACTACGTCCGGTCCCTCAACTGGAACCCGCTCGAGCTCATGCCCGACGACGCGATCCTCGCCACCGCGCGAGAGGCGGCCTGAGCCGCGCCGCGCGGAGCGTCGCGCACGAAGTTCGGCGCCCCGGCCGGCGGGGCGGGGCGAAGTCTCCGGGGGCGCCGTCGGTCCCCGCCCTTGATGGAGGAGCAACCCATGCAGCCCGAAGCCATCCTCGCCCAGCCGGCCGTGCGGCTGACCGAAGACGAGCGCCGGCACTACTTCGAACAGGGCTACGTGGGGCTCGAGGGTGCCATTTCAGCGAGCTGGACCGAGCGGCTGCGGGCGGCCATGGGGGAGCTCGTGGAGGCGAGCCGCCGGTGCGCCGAATCCGACGACGTCTACGTGCTCGAGGAGGGGCATTCGGCCGCGCGTCCGCGGCTGCATCGCATCTACAGCCCCCAGGACCACCACCCGGAGTTCTGGGAGTTCATCCGGAGCGACGAAATGACCGCGCTCGCGGCGGACGTCGTCGGGCCGGACGTCAAGTTCCATCACGCCAAGCTCAACCTCAAGTCGGGGCGGGGGAGCCGCGGCTTCAAGTGGCACCAGGACATCCAGGCCTGGCCCCATACCGACTACAGCCCGGTCACCATCGGGGTCTACATCGACGGCTGCGCGCCGGAGCAGGGTCCCCTCGCCATGGTGCCGGGGAGCCACCTCGGAAAGCTCTACAGCATGTACGACGAGAGCGGCTCGTTCGCGGTGCGGATTGCCTCGGAAGAAGCGAGCTGGATCGAGGAGGACATGGTCGACGCCCCCGTGGGACCCCCGGGGACAACGGTGCTGCTCGGCTGCCGCACCATTCACGGGTCGCTCCGAAACGACTCGGACCGGGACCGCCCGCTCCTGCTCGCGGTCTACTCGAGCGCCGACTCCTTCTCCTATACCCCGAGCCCGATCCCGAGCCCTCGACTCGGGGAGATTGTGCGCGGCCGGCCGGCCCGGTTCGCGAGCTTCGACGTCCGCCCCTGCGAGCTGCCGCCGGACTGGGCGCGGGAGGGTTACGGCGGGCCGTGGAAGCGCCAGCGCGCCGCCGAGCGGACGCCCGCCGGCGGGTAGCGCTCAGCCCCCCACGCTCAGCCCCCCACGCTCAGCCGGCCGCGCTCAGCCCGGGGTGAATCGGGCAGTCGCGCGGTCTCAGCAGCCAGCGGCGGGCGATCGCCGCGTAGCCCCGGTGCACCCGCGGCCCCTCCGGGCTGTCGAACCGGTCGCGGTGGGCGCGCCGGGCGGCGGGGATCGCGTGCCAGGGAAGGCCCGGAAAGGCGTGGTGCACGGCGTGGAGGTTGTTGTTGAGGTAGAGGAGGCTGCCGAAGAGCCCGCTCTCGACGATCACGGTGCGGCGATCTTCCTCGGACGCCGGCTCGTGCTCCGCGAAGGAGCGGAGCAGGGTCAGCGAGAGCCCGGGCCAGGCGAACAACGCGGCGTACGCCGCGATCGACATCTCGCACACCCCCGCCGTCCAGGCGAATACGAACGCCACCCCCACCACGTGTGCCGCCCACGTGCGGGCGTGCGCGAAATCGCCCCGGAGCAACCGGCGCGCCTCCTCGAGCCAGAACCGGCCGGCGATGACGGCGGGGCCGATGGAGAGCCGCCCGGCCAGGGTCTGGTTGACGACGTGCAGGGCGCGGCGCAGCCGACCCATGCGGGCCCAGCCTTCCGCCGACACGTAGAACGATTCGGGGTCGGCGGCGGGGTCGGTGAGGTGCGCCGACTCATGGTGCTCCACGTGGGTCTCGCGGTAGATGGCGTAGGGCATCCAGAGGCCGATCGGCAGCCAGACGAGCGCCGCGTTGAGACGTGGAGAGCGGGTCGGATACCCGTGGATGGCCTCGTGCTGCAGGGAACCGTGCCACGCGGTGAGCCACCCGCCGGCCACCAGCACCACCCACCAGGGGAGGGCTGCGGCGTGCCAGGTGAGGGCGAGCCATCCGCCGTAGACCGCTACCAGCACGGCCCAGGTCGACCACTCGGAGCGAGCCGTGAGAGCGGGGGCCGGAGCGGCGAGCACGGGCTCCGGAACGCTCGCCGAGGCGAGTCGCCCCGTCCGCTCGGTCCGCCCGGGTCCCTGCCCGTTGCCCGGCATGACGGCTCCTCCTCAAGTGGATACGGGCCGGGGCCGGAGTTGCCGAGGCCCGCCCGCATTGCACTTGAGGCCTTTCGTTTACGCAATGTGGGAATTCGAACACAAGGTAAATGAAAGCATCAATACAGAACAATCGTTGATAAAGTATCGCAATCTGGTGATAAAATAAACAACCAGCCGGCATACCCCGATATTCGAGGCGAGATAGAGATGGATCGACGAGAGGTGTCCCGCGTGTTTCGGGGCCGGCTCACGGAAGCGATGGAGCGCGCGGGCGCCTCCCGGGCGGCGCTCGCACGCCGGGTCGGAATCGATCGCTCCACCCTGACCCAGCTTCTGTCGGCGGAGGTGGACCGGTTGCCCCGCGCCGATACGGTGGCCGCGATCGCGGCGGAGCTCAAGGTGAGCCTCGACTGGCTGCTCGGCCTCAGCCAGGTGAACAAGCTCGGCGCGGACATCCTCCACGAATCCCTCCAGGTGGCGCCGAGCGCACAGGAGCCGGTCGACGAGCAGATCATCGAGTGGTTCGAGGAGGCGTCGGGCACCAAGGTGCGTTCCGTTCCGGCCACCCTCCCGGATTTCGCCAAGACCGCGGAGGTGCTGCGGCACGAGTACCGGGTCTTCTCCGCGCGTTCGCTCGACCGCGCTCTCGGAGAGGCGCGCGACAAGCTCACCCGGCTCCGCCTGTCGGACACGGACATGGAGATCTGCATGCCGCTCCAGGGAATCGAGGACTTCGCGGACGGCAGCGGGATCTGGCGGGCGCTGCCCGCACCGGCGCGGGTCCGGCAGATCGAACGGCTCCTCGAGGTGGTGGAGGAACTGTATCCGCGGCTTCGCGTCTACCTCTTCGACGCCCTCACCCACTACTCGGCCCCCTACACCATCTTCGGCCGCCGGCGGGTCGCCCTCTACGCGGGTCAGGTCTTCCTCGTCTTCAACACCGCGGAGCACATCTCGGCGCTCAACCGCCACTTCGACGATCTCATCCGCGCGGCGGCCGTCACTTCACCCGAGATCGGTGCCTTCCTGCGGGGCCTGTTGCCCGGGGAGCACGACCGGGACTGAGCGAAGGAGCGGGCGGTTTCCGTGCTATCGTCGCCCTGACCCGGATAACTCACCAACTTCCTGCCGCGGACCCCGATCTCCATGCGCGGTGAGTGGCCGCACTCCAGTTGGTGAGATATCCGGGCCAGATGAAGGGCCGAGGGGCGGTCTTCCCGCTCGACCGCCCTCCCGCTCCCGCAATGGTGGCTGCCCGCCGATGTTCGCCTATATCGACCCCACCGTCACCAGCCGGCTCGTCGCTCAGGGCAAGCTCCTGCGCATCGACCGGCGCGGACAGCGCCTCGACCTCGATGCGCCGGTTCCCGCCGGCAGCCGGGCCCTCGATCTCCTCGGGCCGATTCCGCTCCCCCTGCACGTCGGCGGCCGCGATCTCGACGCCGACTGGTTCGCGGTCGTGCGCCACACCGAGCTCGAGCCGGTGGACGAGCTCGCCCGGTCGCTTCGCGAGCGGGGCGCGGTCCGCCGCTTCGCGAGCATCGTGTCCCACATGTCGGTAAACAGCGTGCTCGTGTTCGGGGACCTGTCCGCGCAGCCGAACCCCCTGGTGCGGGTGCATTCGAACTGCCTCACCGGGGACGTCTTCGGTTCGCAGCGCTGCGACTGCGGGCCGCAGCTCGAGGCGGCGATGGAGCGGCTCTCCGGCGACGGCGGGATCGTCGTGTACATGGCCGGACACGAGGGGCGCGGAATCGGGCTCTGGGCCAAGGCCGCCACCTATGTCCTGCAGGACGGAGGCGAGAACACCTACCAGGCGAACCGGTCCCTCGGGCTGCCGGACGATTCGCGCGACTTTTCGGACGCGGCGGCGCTCCTCCTCCACTTCCTGGGCGGCGATCGCCCGTTCCGCCTGCTCACGAACAACCCGAAGAAGGCGGAGGATCTCCGCGCCCATGGGCTCGATCACATCACGGTGGAGAAGCATGTGACCGGGGTGGGCGAGCACAACCGGCGCTACCTCGCCGCGAAGCGTGACTGGGGGCACGCGATCGAGGACGGAGACCTCGAAGCCGACGGGCTCGGCGAACCCCGGCCGCGATGAACCGGGAGCGTGTCGGGAATCCCGGGCTTGCGGAGGCCGGGACCGGCCGCGCGGCCCGGGCGGCCGGCTCCGGCCCGGGCTGACCGCCTCCGGTGGACACCGTCACCCAGATCGCCCTCGGCGCCGCCGTGGGGGAAGCGACCCTCGGGCGCAAGGCGGGTTGGCGGGCTCCCGCCTGGGGAGGGCTCTGCGGACTCCTCCCGGACCTCGACGTCCTCTGGCCGTTCGCGGACCCGGTCTCCGCCTTCACCTGGCACCGGGGCTACAGCCATTCGTTCGCGGTGCTCGTCCTCGCGACCCCGGTCGTCGCCTGGGCCGCGGCCCGGATCCATCCCGCGACCCGGCCGTTCCGGCGAGGCTGGCTGCTCCTCGCATTCCTCGCCCTCGTCACCCACCCGCTGCTGGACTGCTTCACGGTCTACGGAACGCAGGTCTTTCTGCCGTTCTCGGATTTTCCGGTGGGCTGGTCGACGATCTTCATCATCGATCCGATGTTCAGCGTCCCGGTCATGCTCGGGGTGCTGGCCGCGCTCGTCCTCTCGCGCGAGCGCGGGCTCGGGCACCGGCTGAACCACGTCGGCCTCGCGCTCGGCGTCGCGTGGCTTGCGCTCACGGTGGTCATCAAGGCGCACGTCGATCGCGTGGCCGGCGATTCCCTGCCGTCCGGGGTGACCCGCGTCCTCACCACCCCGTCGCCGTTCAACGCGATACTCTGGCGAGTGGTCGCGATGACCGGGGACGGGCGGTACCTCGAGGGCTACTATTCGCTCCTGGACGCGGAGCCGCGGGTGTCGTACGTGAGCCGTCCGGACGGCCACGCGCTGCTCGAGCCGCTTCGCGGCGAAGCGGCGGTGGCGCGCCTCGTGTGGTTCTCCCGGGGGTTCTTCAGCGGCCGGGAGCTCGGAGGCGGCGAGATCGCGATCACCGACCTTCGGATGGGCTTCGAGGAGCGGTTCGTGTTCTCGTTCGTGGTGGGACGGCGCGAGGGGGAGACGATCGAAGCCGCGCCGGTCCGCCGGCGCCCGGGTCCGGACTTCCCCCCCGGGGCGTGGGCCGCCCTCGGGGAGCGGATCCTCGGCCGCGCCGCCGAGCCGGCCTGCCTCCTGCCCTGCTGAGCGGGGCCGGGACCGGCGAAGCCCGCAACGGACGGCGGCGGAAGGCGAAGCGGCCGGACGCGGAAGCGGCGCGCGGCGGTGCGTGGAAGCGGTGACGCGGGGAAGGGCCGGTGCCCGGACGCGGCCACGCGGGGAAGCGGGGAAACGGCGAGGAACGGAGCCGCAAAGGAGGGGACATGGCGCGATCGGTGGCAGTGCTCGGGGCCGGCATCGTCGGCATCTCGTGCGCGCTCCACCTTCACCGGCGCGGCTTCGAGGTCACCCTGGTCGACCGCCGGGAGCCGGGCTGCGAGACCTCGTTCGGCAATTCGGGGGTCATCGGGCGCGCGTCCATCGCGCCGCTCAGCCAGCCCGCGATCTGGAGGAAGCTGCCCCGCTACGCGGCCAACCGCGACCGGGCGGTGCGGTTCGGCCCGGGCTACCCGGCCCGGGAGCTCGGGTGGTTCGTGCGTTTCCTCGCCAACAGCCGGCCCGGCGCGTTCGACGCGAACGCCCGGCACCTGAACGCCCTCCTTTCTCATGCGCTCGGCGAGCACGAGGCGCTGCTCGCGGGCGATTCGGGGCTGCTCCGGCGCGACGGATGGCTCCAGCTCTTCCGTACCGAGGCGGGCTTCGAGGCCTCCGCCGGCTCACGCGCCCTCTGGTACCGCCACGGGGTGCGGTTCCGGATCCTCGACCGAGACGCGCTCCGAGAGCTCGAGCCGCACCTGGGGCCCGTGTTCGAACGGGCGATCTGGCTCACGGACATCGCCTCGGTGGCCGACCCGGGGGAGGTGTGCCGCCGGCTCGCGGACCGGTTCGCGGCCGAAGGGGGAACCCTGCTTCGGGAGGAGGTCCGCGCCCTTCGCTCGGTGGATGGCGAGGCGCGGGTCGCGCTCGCCGATCGTGAGCTCCACGCCGATGCGACGGTGGTCGCGCTCGGGCCCTGGAGCGCGGACCTCGTCGCCCCGCTCGGCTATCGGCTGCCGGTCATCCGGGAGCGGGGCTATCACCTGCACTTCGCACCTCGCCACAACGAACCGCTCGGGCGGCCGTGCTTCGACGCGGAAGGCGCCTACGTGATCACCCCGATGCGGGCGGGGCTACGCGTCACGACCGGCATCGAGTTCAGCGCCGCGGACGCCCCGCCGACCCCGGTGCAGCTCGACTCGGTGCTTCCCCTCGCCCGGGAGGCCTTTCCCATCGGCGCCCCGGCGGAGCCCGAGCCGTGGCTCGGGGCACGACCCGGGACGCCCGACTCGCTTCCCGTCATCGGCCGCGCCCCGCGCCATCCGAACCTCTGGTTCGCGTTCGGGCACGCATCGATCGGATTCGCGCTCGGGCCGGTGACCGGACGGCTGATCGCGGAGCTGGCAGGCGGCGAAGTCCCCCTCCTCGACCCCGCTCCCTATGCCGCCACCCGCTTCCGGTGGTCCGGCCGCATCGGTGGGGCGGGTCGATCGTGACATGCCCCGGACCTCCTCGCTCCCCCCGCGCGCGTGCCGGAGGAGCCCGCAAAGCCCGGTGTAGCCGCCGAGCGCGCGATTGCGGCATGATTGCGGGTACTGCCGAGCCACGGGCCATGCACCCGAGGCGCCGAACCGGAGGAACGTAGACGGAATGAAGATCGCAACCGGGCACGAATTTCACGATCAGGTCGCGGCGGCGGCCGAAGCCATCCACTCCGACATCACCTGGGCGCTCTGCGACTGGGACTGCAACTGGACGCAGTCTCCCGAAGGGTCGGACCTCATCGTCTACGCGGGCGACGCCTACACCGAGGAGTGGGTGAATGCGGTCACCTCCATCGCGCCGCCCAAGTGGGCGCACACCGAGGATGCGGGGATCGACGGCCGCTTCTACGACGACATGCGGGCCAAGGGGGTGCCGGTCACCCACAGCCCGGGGGCCAACGCGCCCGAGGTGGCGGAGCTCGCCTTCGCGGGAGTGATGTGGGGGGCGAAGCGCCTCGGCGAGCTCCGCGCGCAGCAGCGCGCCCACGAGTGGAACAAGCTCGACCTCGCGGCTCTGAGCGCCACCACCGTCCTCGTCGTCGGGCTCGGGGCGATCGGAAGCCTCGTCGCGCACTACGCCAAGGCGTTCGGGATGAACGTGCTCGGGGTTCGGCGTTCCCCCGAGCCGGTGCCGGGGGTGGACCGGCAGGGGACCACGGACGACCTCGCCGCGTTCCTCCCCGAAGCCGACTTCGTGGTGCTCGCGGTGCCCATCTCCGACGAGACGGAGAACCTCATCGACGAGGCCGCGTTCGCGCGCATGAAGAGCACCGCGACCCTCGTCAACGTGGGACGGGGGGCGCTCGTCGACACGAGTGCCCTGCGCGCCGCGCTCGCCTCCGGGGGCATCGCGCAGGCCTTTCTCGACGTGCTTCCGGTCGAGCCCTGGCCGAGCGACGACGACCTGTGGGACGTCCCCAACCTCTTCATCACCCCGCACAACGGGTCGCGTTCTCCGATGTATCCCATCCGGGTGGGCGAGATGTGGCTCGAGAACCTCGAACGCTACGTGAAGGGGGAGCCGCTCCTCTACCGCGCGTTCTGAGCTGACCGATGTCCCGGGTCACCGGGGAAATGGGGTCGGGGTGGGTCTTCAGTTCCGAAATTCCACCCTGACCTCGATATCCCGCTCCAGGCTTCGTACGCAACCGGGTGTGCGTTTCTCAGGAGCGGGTAGAATCGCGCCGGCGGCCTCGCGGGAGCTACCGCGCCGCCGGTACCGGCTATTTCGATCCGCCGCGGGCGGCAGGAAGGGCAGTTGCGAGCGATGAGTGCACCATCATCCCCCCTCATGCCGATCGTCGGCGTCTCGTGCAACCTCAAGGTCGACGGGCGTTTCCGTCACCACACGACGGGCGAAGGGAACGCGGTTGCGGTTCTGGACGCGGCCCGCGCCCTCCCCCTTCTCATTCCCGCGCTCGGGGACCGGCTGGACCCGGACACCGTGCTCGACGCGGTCGACGGGATCATGCTGACGGGGGGCGTGTCGAACATCGAGCCGCACCATTACGGCCAGGAGCCGGCCCCGGGAGAGGACGTGCGCGACCCCGGCCGCGACATCCTGTGCTTCGCCCTGGTGCGGGGCGCGGTCCGCCGGGGGGTCCCGCTGCTCGGAGTCTGCCGCGGGATCCAGGAGATGAACGTCGCTCTCGGGGGGACCTTGCACCAGAGGCTGCACGAGGTGCCGGGCCGCCGCGACCACCGCCGGAACCGGGAGATCGAGTTCGAGGAGTCCATCGCCCCGCGCGACCGCCTGTGCCTCACCCCGGGCGGGCTGCTCGCGACCTGGCTCGGCGCGGAGGAGGCGGTCGTCAACTCCCTCCACGGGCAGGGCATCGATCGGCTCGCGCCGACGCTCGCCGTCGAGGCGCTGGCGGACGACGGAACCATCGAGGCGGTCTCGGTCCGGGATGCTCCCGCGTTCGCGGTGGGCGTGCAGTGGCACGTCGAGATCAAGGCGCTCGAGCATCCGCTCAACCGGGCGATACTGGACGCGTTCGGGGATGCGGTGCACCGGCGCGCGATGCGCCGCCGCGGCGCCGTCCTCGACGAGGCGGCGGACTGACGTTGCGGTCCGCGTGACGGCGGGGGCGGAGGCGCGCGCGGAACCGGAACGAGCCGCAAGGGAACCGGCCTCACCCGACTCGGTTCGTGCCGGTGGCGGCCCGGGCGCCGCCGGCCGAAACCGCGCTGCCCGTGAATGCGGGCGCGGGCGCGGCTGCGAGAGCAGGCGTCAGGGCGCGGACGAGGGCGAGGGCGACGGACGAAGGATGCGATGAACGATCCCAAGCAGATCCTGGTCGAGCGCGAGGGGCACGTCGCGCGGGTGACCATCAACCGCCCGGAACGCCGCAACGCGGTTTCCTTTGCCGCGTGGCAGAGCCTCGCCGCGTCATTCGAGAACCTCGACGCCGATCCGGGGGTCCGGGTCGTGGTCCTGACCGGAGCGGGGGATCGGGCCTTCTGTGCCGGCAACGACATATCGGAGTTTGCCGAGAAGCGCTCCACTCCGGACCAGATCGAGATCTACGATGCGGTGACCACGCACGCCTTCGAGGTCATTCGGCGCATCGAGAAGCCCCTCGTGGCCCGCGTGCAGGGCTCCGCGGTCGGGGGCGGGTTCGAGCTCATGCAGCTCTGCGATCTCCGGATTGCGGGGGCCGGGGCACGATTCGCGATGACCCCGGCCCGACTCGGGCTCGGCTACACCCTGGATGACGTGCAGTCGCTCGTGGATCGGATCGGCGCGGCCGCGGCGCGTGAGATGTTGTTTACCGGCCGGCTCTTCGATGCGGCCGAGGCGGAACGGATGGGGTTCGTGAACCGCGTGGTGCCGGACGCGGAGCTCGACGCGGCGGTGGATGCCTGCACAGCGGAGATCGCGGGCAACGCCCCGCTCTCGATCAGGGCCATCAAGGTGGCGATCGGCGAGGCCCTCAAGACGCCGGCGGAGCGCGACCGGGTCCGCTGCGATGCCTTGGCGGCGGCGTGCAATGCGAGCGAGGACTACCGCGAAGGCCAGCGCGCCTTCGCCGAGCGGCGCTCGCCGGAATTTCGTGGGCGGTAGGCGCCCGGAGCCGTTTCCGGAGGCAGCGCCATGAGCACGCCGCCCCGGGTGCGCCCGGACACCATCAACCGCCTCGTCAACTCCGTCTACCCGGGGCTCGCCCTCCTCGCCGGGATGCAGCTCGACGTCTTCACCCCGCTCGCCGACGGTCCGAAGGACGCGGTCACCCTCGCGGGCGAGATGGAGGTGCGCCCGGAGCTCCTCGACACGGTCCTCTACGCGCTCGCGTCCGCAGGTCTCCTCACCCTCGAGGGTGGCCGCTTCTCCAATACCCCGGAGTCGGACCGCTTTCTCGTTCGCGGCTCGAAGAGCTACATCGGGAGCAACCACGAGGTGTTCTCGGACCTGTGGAGCGCGGCCCTCCGGACCGCGGACACGGTGCGGGCCGGCGCCCCGCAGGCGAAGCACGACTTCGCCGCGATGTCGCCGGAGGTGCTTCGCTCCTTCTTCCGCGGGCTCGATGCGGCAGCGCGCGCGTCGGCCCGCAAGCTCCGCCGCGACTTCGACTTCGCCGGTTGCCGTCACCTCCTCGATGCGGGTGGGGGCTCGGGGGGGATCGCGGTCGACATGTGCCGGGCGTTTCCGGACCTTCGGGCGACGGTGGCGGACCTGCCTTCGGTCACCCCGATCACCTCCGAGTTCATCGAGGAGGCCGAGCTTGGCGATCGCATCGGCACCCTCGCGTGCAACGTCGTCGAGGAGGCGCCCGTCCCGCCCCCCGGACCCTGCGACGTGGCGGTGCTCCGCGCCTTCGTGCAGGTCCTCTCCATGGAGGACGCGGCGAGCGCGCTCGCGAACGTCGGCCGCGCCCTCGCATCGGGCGGGCGCATCTACATCATGGGAAGGATGCTGGACGACTCGCGGCTCGGGCCCCCCGAATCGGTGGCGTTCAACTTCGTCTTCATCAACATCTACGACGACGGGCGGGCGTACACCGAGTCCGAGCACCGCGAGTGGCTCGCCGCGGCGGGCTTCCGCGACATCGAGCGTTTCCGGATCGGCGAAGGCAACAGCATCATGACCGCGGTCAGGGACTGAGCGGGTTCCGTTCGAACGCGGCGTCGAGCGGGGCAGGGGAATCGCAACAACGATGCAGTTCGGCATGTTCATGGAGTTCGCGACCCGCTCGGGCGGGAGCGAGGCGGACGCGTTCCGGGAGGGCCTCGCGCTTGCCGAGGCGGCGGACGCCTGGGGGCTCGACGCGGCCTGGCTCGCGGAGTTCCATTTCGTGCCCGACCGTTCGGTGCTCTCGTCGCCGATCACCCTCGCGGCCGCGATCGCGGGTCGCACCCGCCGCATCCGGATCGGCTTCGCGGTGTACGTGCTGCCCTTGAACCACCCGATCCGGATCGCGGAGGAGATCGCGACCCTCGACCACGTGAGCGGCGGGCGGGTCGACCTCGGGATCGGGCGAAGCGGCTTCACCTGGTTCTACGAGGGCTACGCGGTCCCCTACGCGGAGAGCCAGGGGCGGTTCGACGAGGCGGTCGAGGTCCTGCGCCGGGCCTTCGGCGGCCGTCGATTCAGCTTCGAGGGCGAGCACTACCGGGTGCGCGATGCGCTCCTCTGCCCGGTCCCGCGGCAGCGGCCGCACCCGCCGTTTCGCATGGCCGCGACCCGGGGGGAGACCTTCCCGAGGGTCGGCGCGGCCGGGCTTCCCATCTTCGTCGGCCTTCGCGGCGACAGCCTGGACGAGCTCGCCGCGCAGCTCGCGACATATCGGGAGGCGTGGCGCGAGGCCGACCACCCCGGTTCCCCGAGCGCATTTCTCCGCCTGCCGGTGCACGCGGCGGCGACTGGCGACGGGGCGCGCGAGGAGGCTCGCGATACCCTCGTTCACTACTTCAAGCGCCAGAGCGAGCTTGTGGCGGGGGACGCGGCCCGGCGCGGCGACCCGCCCGATTCTCCACGCTACGCGACGGCCGCCCGCCTCGCCACGCTCGACTACGACGACATTCTCGAGAACCGGGCTATCGTCGGCTCGGCGGCGGAGGTCGCCGCGCGCGTCGAGGAGCTTCGCGACATTCTCGGCATCGACGGCGTCGTTGCCGAGCTCAATCCGGGCGGGCTGCTCGACGAGGCGACGACCCTCGAGAGCCTCCGTATCCTTGCCCGGGAGGTGAAACCCCAGTTCGGCGATGGCCGGGAGGACCCAAGCCCATGAGCGAATCGGTACGGCTGACCCTGGACGAGGTGCACTCCCTCGCGACGGAGGCGTTCCTCGCGAACGGCGGGTCCCCCGAGCAGACCCGGGCCGTCGCCGACACGGTGACCGCCGCGGAGCGCGACGAGTGCAAGTCGCACGGGCTCTTCCGGGTGCCGGGATACATCGCGTCGGTGCGTTCCGGCAAGGTGAACGCGGTCGCCGAGCCGAGGGTGGAGCGGCTCGCCCCCGGGGTGGTCAAGGTGGACGGTTTCAACGGGTTCGCCCCCCTCGCCCTCGAGGTCGGGCGCGAGCCCCTCGTCGAGCTCGCCCGCGAGCAGGGGGTCGCGGCCCTCGCGATCACCAACACCCACCACTTCGCGGCCCTGTGGCCGGAGACCGAAGCCCTCGCCGAGCGCGGGCTCGTCGGCTTCGCGTTCGTGGCCGCGATGGCCTACGTCGCGCCGGCCGGGGGCACGAAGCCCCTCTACGGCACCAACCCGATGTCGTTCGCGTGGCCGCGCGGCGAGGGACGCCCGCCGCTCGTCTTCGACCAGGCATCGAGCGCGAGCGCACGCGGCGAGGTCATGATCCACAAGCGGGACGGGAAGCCGATACCGGAGGGGTGGGGCATCGACCCCGAAGGCAATCCCACCACGGACCCCGACGCGGTGCTCGCCGGCGCACAGCTCCCCTTCGGAGGCTACAAGGGAGCCTCCATCGCCCTCATGATCGAGCTGCTTGCGGGGGCCCTCGTCGGCGATCTCTTCAGCTTCGAGGCGAGCGAGGTGGACCCCGGCGACGGCGGCCCGCCCCGGGGCGGCGAGTTCGTGCTCGCGATCGATCCCACCAAGTGCAGCGTCGGCAGGAACCCCGAACGCCACGCCGAGGCCCTCTTCGCCCGCATCCTCGAGCAGGAGGGCGCCCGCCTCCCCTCCGATCGGCGCTACGCGGCCCGCGAGCGCACCCCCACCGAAGGCATCACCATCCCCCGCACCCTCCACGACACCATCCAGGCCCTCCGCCGCCCCTGATCCCCGACATCCGGTCGGTCAGGCGCCTTCGGGGGTGGGGGATCTGCGGCGCGCGGGGGGCTGGCGGCGCCGGCGCGGGCCGAGGGTCCGGTCGAGCCAGAGGAGGCGGGCGAGGAGCACCGCCGACTCCGCGAAGAATGCGCCGATGAGCGCGTACATCCCGATGAGGGCGCCGTTCGTCATTCCGAGGAGGATGGCCGCTCCCCCGACCGCCCCCACCATGAGGAGCCGGACCCCGGAGGCGATGGCGATCGCCCCGGTTCGCTTGGCGGCGATGAGGAGCCCGCGGGCGAGGGAGGCGCACGCCATCGCGAGCGCGAGGAGGAAGCCGAATGCGAGCGCCGGGGCCACGTATTCCGCCATGTGCGGGGGAAGCCCCATGACCCCCTCGAGCGCGAAGGTCCGGACCCGCTCGAGATGGAAGAGCAGCATCATCCCGGCGAACCCGCCGCCCACGATGGTCGCGAAGGTCACGATGACGCCCACGTCCCGCCGGAACCGGACGAGGGTCTGCACGGTCTGGATGACGTTGCGGAGCGGGCTCAGCATCAGCCGCATCAGGCTGTCGAGCAGGCCGAAGGCGGCGAGGGCGAGCTCGGGCCGCGCGAGGCGCCCGAGGAACAGGTTGACGGTGAAGATCACGCCCGACTCCGCCGTCTGCATGATCATGATCGGCCAGGAGAACTTCCAGAGCTCGCGGTAGCTCGGGGGATGGCTCCCGGCCGGCAGTCGGCGGAAGAACGGACGCGCGACGACGACCCCGAACGCGGTCTCGATGCCGATGCACGCGACGAGGGCGATGGCTCCGACCTCCGCCCCTTCGATGAAGAGGGTGAGCCCCGCGAGGACGACGGCGAGCCCCGCGAGGCGGACGACGGTCCCCAGGGTCACGTAGATCGTCTTCCGCTCCACCATGAACAGGCCGTAGACGAGCGAGCGCACGACCGCGAACACCATCACGAAGGTGAAGATGAGGGCGCAGCGCTGGGCCGCCGCCGCGACCTCCGGGCCGGCCCCGAAGAGGGTCCGGAAGAGCCAGGTCCCGAGCGGGGTGAGGCCGACCGCGAGCATGAGGAGGGAGATCACCCCCGCGACCTGGAGGCTGAAGTGGAGGAGCCGGTACATCGAGGCGCGGTCCCGGATGAAGGACACGGCCACGAACTGGCACGCCCAGATCGGGCTCCCGATCGTCGCGTGGAAGTAGAACGCGATGGAGTACGCGGCGAGGACCGGCTCGGGGTCGGACATGCGGGCGAGGAAGGCGGAGATGACCGCGTGCGAGATCATCATCAGCTCCGCCATGAGCATGAGCGGCAGGAAGAACCGGAATGCGTCCCCGAGCGAGGTGGGGCGGCGCCGGAAGGCTCCCCCCGCCGCGGCGGAAGCCGGGGCCGGTGCCTTGGCGGGCGTCCTGACCGGGGCCGGGGCCGGGGCGGAGGACGGGGACGGTGGAGACTCCGTGGCGCTGCCGTCGCCGCCCGGCTCGGCGGATCCGGCCGGATCCTCCGGTTCGGCGCGGGATGCGCCCGGGTCGTCAGTCTGCATGTCTCAACGGTCCAACCGATTGCGTACAAAGCTCAGTCGGGACCAGGTCTTCCCGAGGCACGGCCTCCCGGGAGCGCCGGCTTCCAGCCCGCGCGCGCCGCCGAAGGCCTCTCGAAGTCCGCGCGGGCAAGACGACCGCGCCCCCAGGAGGCTCGCGCGACCACCCAGAGCTTCGTCCGCAATCAGGACGGTCCTTGCCGCGCCAGGGTTCGTGTTCGGCGGAGCGACGCCGCGCCCCCGTCAACATGCCGCGCCGGCCGCCGGATACCGGCTGGCGAACTCGCGCTCGATCCGCTCCCGCTCCGCCGCCACCCACACCTCGTATTCGGGTCCGTGCCATGCCCGGTGGCGGCCGGCCGCATATTCGATCCCGTTCCGGTAGTACAGCATCGCGTTCAGCCGGTTCTCGACGAACGAGTTGCGCGTCCGGCGAACCTTGCCCGGGGACCCGACGACCACGGAGTCGGGTGGGATGACGGTGCCCTCGGTCAGCAGCGCCCCCGCCCCGACGATGGAGTTGTCCCCGATCTCGCACCCGTCCATCACCACCGCCCCGATGCCGATCATGCAGTTGTCGCCGATCGTGGCGCCATGCACGGTGCAGTGGTGGGCGAGCGAGGTACAGGCCCCGATGCGGGTGTCGATCCCGTAGCCGACGTGGATCATCGCGAAGTCCTGGACGTTGGCGTACGGGCCGACGATCACCTCGTTGCACTCGGCGCGGATGGCCGCGTTCACCCACAGCGAGGCGCCCTCCCCGATCCGGATCTTTCCGTGGAGCTGCACGGTGGGGTGCACCCACGCCGGCCGGTCCAGCACGACCTCCGGCCCGAAATGCGGCATCGACCGTTCCTCCATCCCCCTTCCCTTGCGTCTTCGTTCTCTCTCGACCGCGCGGCCTTCGCACGGCCAGCCGTCCGGCCATTCGGTCCCGCGCTCGTTTGCGCGCCGGTGGTCCCGTCGCTCATCCCGCGCGTTCGGAGGCCCTCGCTCCGGCGCGTCCGGAGACGGAAGCGGCCGGTCGATCGGCTCCGTTCCCGCCTCGGCTCGCTACCCGCCCCGCGTACCGAATCGGCAGCGTCTTGAGGCCGTGGATCACGAGCTCCGGGCGCCACGCGAGCGGCGCCGCGGCCGGCTCGAGCTCCAGGCGATCGAAGCGCGCGAGCAGGCCCTGAAGCGCCACCCGGGCCTCGAGCCGCGCGAGCGGCGCGCCCAGGCAGAAGTGCGCGCCCGGGCCGAAGCTCACGTGCCGGCTGCGGCCCCGCTCGATGTCGAGCTCGTCCGGGCGTTCGAACACGCTCGGGTCCCGGTTGGCCGCGTTCAGCACCAGGTGCACGCGCTCGCCGGCCCGAATCGCCGTCCCCCCGTACTCGACGTCCTCGCGCGCGAGCCGGAAGACCATCTGCACCGGCCCGTCCATCCGCAGCAGTTCCTCGACCGCGTCGGCGATCCGCTCGGGCTCCGCCCGCAGGCGCGCCATCAGCCCCGGAGTGCGGACGAGCCACAGCACGCCGCTCGCGATGAGGTTCGTGGTCGTCTCGTGCCCCGCGAAGAGGACGAACATGAGGGTGTGGACGATCTCGTCGTCGCTCAAGTGCGCGCCATCGCGGAGGAGGAGCTGGGTGAAGTCGTCGCGCGGCGCCCGGCGATGCTCCGCCACCAGGGCGTGGAAGCGCGCCGCCATGGCCTGCGCGGCCCGCGCCGCCGCCCCGTACTTCGCGTCGTGCGCCGCGTTCTCGACATCGCCGAGGACGAAGCGCCCGAGCGCGTCGGACCAGCTCTTGAGCTGCTCGCGCTCCGCGCGCGGCATGCCGAAGAGCTCGGCGACGACGATGGCGGGCAGGGGGTGGGCGAAGTCGGCGACGAGGTCCATCCGCCCCTCCGCCCCGAGCGAGTCCAGGAGCTCGTCCACCACCGCCCGCACGTTCGCCTCGAGCACGGGAATGTCGCGGGCGAGGAACGCGTTCTGCATCGCCCGCCGGAGCTCGCGGTGGCGGGGCGGGTCGTTGAACACCATCCAGTCCGCGAGGGTCCGGGCGAGGAACGCGATGTCCGCATGGCCCTCGCCGCCGCTTCGCCGCTCCTCGAACCGACCCATCTTCTCGACCGACAGCCTTTCGTCGAGAAGGGCCCGGCGCACGTCGGCGTGGCGGGTGAGGATCCAGCCGCCGAGGGAGGCGTTCCAGTGCACCGGCGCTTCCTCGCGCAGTCGGTTGTAGACCGGGTGCGGGTCGTGGAGCACGGCCGGGCTTCGAAGGTCGGGGGCGGACTCGGGTTCGGTGTTCATGGCTCTCGGATCGGGCGCGTGGCAGCGCCGGCCGTTCGGCGAGTGGTTCCGGAGTGGCGTCTCCCGGGCGCGGCGCGTCAGTCGAACAGCCGGGGCTGATACCCCGGCGGGGTCCGGAAGTTGTTGGCGAGGCCCGCTGCCCCGAGGACGACGAACCACAGGAGGGCCCAGCCCGGGATGCTGAGGTAGAGAAAGGACCAGGAGACTTCCGCGCATTCCCCGGAGCCGGTGAAGATCATCTTGATGGCCTCTCCGATGGGAAACGCGTTCAGCATGTACTCGAGGCCCGGGCCGCACTCCGGCGCCGCTCCCGGCGGGAGGTTCTGCAGGTGGATGTGCCATCCGGCGATTCCCGCGCCGGTCGCCGCGAAAAGCCCAGCGATGATTCCGTAGGCGCGCCCGCCGCCCCGGCTCCGCGGGCGATGGAATGCCGCGGCGAGCAGCACCACCGCGAGCAGGGCGAACGCGATCCGCTGGAGCACGCAGAGCGGGCAGGGTGCAAGCCCCTCGGCGTACTCCAGAAAATACCCGTAACCGAGGAGTAGCATGCAGACGAGCGCACCGCCCGCATTCACGATCCACGTGGAAGGCACATCCGGAGTATAACGGGGGTTGGTTCGCATTTCCCGGTCCGAGAATTTCGCCGGAAGGGGCCGACGGTCGGGTGTTCCGGACGGCGTTCTGCCAAACTGGAACGATGCGCGAGCCCCGGTTCCTCGTCGATGCCGACCTCGCCCGTCACTTCTCCGGCGACCGGCGGGTCGTGCTCGGTTCGGACGCCTCCCGCCACGCCGCCGCCGTCCTCCGACTGAAGGCGGGTGCGCCGATTCGGGTCTTCGACGGGCGCGGCGGAGAGTATCGGGCGAAGCTGGCGGTCTCGGCGCGCCGCGGCGATGTCGAGGTCGAGCTCGTCGAGCCGCTCTCCGGGCTTCCCGAGTCAGCCCTTCCCATCGTTCTCGCGCTCGGCGTCAGCCGGGGGGACCGCATGGATCTCGCGATCCAGAAGAGCGTGGAGCTCGGGGTCGCCCGGTTCGTCCCGCTCTGGACGGTGCGCGGCGTGGTGCGCCCGGAGCCCCGCAAGGCGGGAGACCGGCTCGTGCGATGGCGCCGCATCGCGGAAGGGGCGTGCGAGCAGTGCGGCCGGAACCGCGTACCGGCCTTCGAATCGCCGCAACCCCTCGAGGAGTGGCTCGCTCGGAGGCCGCGCGAGGGAACCGGGATCCGGCTCGCGGGCGGCAGCGGTCGACCGTTCGCCTCTCTGCCTGCTCCCGGGTTGCCGCTCACTCTTCTCGTCGGGCCGGAAGGAGGGCTCGACCCCCGCGAGGCGGAGCGGGCGGACGCGAGCGGTTTCGTCCCGGCTCGACTCGGTCCCCGGGTCATGCGCACCGAGACCGCGGCGATCGCGGCCGTCGCCGCCGCCCAGCTCCTGTGGGGCGATCTCGGTCCCGGTTAGCGCAAGGGGTTTTCGGGTGGGCTGTTGATGCGGTCGAGGGCGGCCCGGATCCCCTCGAGCTGCTGGATGATCTCCATCGAGACGTCGCCCTCCCCCTCCCCTTCCGCCGGGCCCTTCTCGCCCGGCGGCCACTCCGGAACCGCGAGCGGATACCGGTCGAGCCCGAAGGCCGCCCGCACCTCCTCGAGGTCCTCGTGGTCGCTCTCGGCCAACGCGATGTAGATGAGCAGATCCCGGAGCAATCGATCGGGCGGTTGCGGCGTTTCCTCGCCTCCGGCGGTCTCTTCGAACGCGCGCGCCACTTCGTTCATGATGCGGCCCGTCGCGGGCCCGTCGGGGATGGCGCGTTCGCAGAGCCCGGTGCAGAACGCGGCCGCGACATGCCAGAAGGTACGGGCGGGCGACCTCTCCTCCTCCGCGGCGCGCGCGAGCACCGACACGCTGCCGCGCACGAGCATCGCCGCCGAGGCACCGTCCCCCTCGCCTTCCGTCCACTCCGCGAGCCCCTTCCGGAACGAGGGGAGCATGCGGGCCGCGTCGGACCGGAGGACCGGCCCGTCGCTCGCTGCCGTCTCCCCCGGTCCCGCCTCGGGCGGTTCCGTCCCCGGCGGACCGATCTCCGGCCGGCGCGCGAGATCGGGGTCGAAGTCGAGGGAGGAGGAGAACGTCGCCTTCCCCCGTACCACCCGCAGGTCGTCGAGGAGGAAGATGAGGGCGACGCGCTCCTCTTCCTCTCCCGCCAGCACCCGTTCCAGGCTCCATTCAAGGATGTCGAACCCGCGGGCGACGATGCCTTGGAGCGTCTCCGCTCCGTTCGCGACCCGGGCTGGCGCCCGAGTCGCCGCCTCCTCGACCGCCTCCTCCCGGCGAGTCGCGTCTCCCGACGCGGCGGCCCGGAGCTCCCGGGCGAGGGCCGACATGGCGAACAGGGTGCATTCGCGGAAGGTTGCCTCGACCTCCAGCAGCGGGGCGGTGTCGAGCTCGCCGGGGTTCGGGCCCAGGTGCGCCAGCACCGAATCGCGGGCCGCGGAGAGCCGCTTTTCGAGGGGACCCCGGGCCGAAAGGAGGGCGGCCGCCAACTGCGAACGGTGCGCGACGATCCGGGGAAGGGATGCCTTCGCTTCGCGCACGCTCCCTTCGAGGTCCTCGCCGTCCACCGGGGCCGGTTCCGCGGGGCGGCGATCGAGGGAATGGATGGTCCGCAGGAGGTCGAGAACGAGGCCTCGGGCGCGCCAGTCCGATTCCGCCGCTTCTCCCCAGGCTCGGTCGAGACCGGCCGCCGTGGCCCGGAGGAGCCGCTGGCGCCACCAGAAGAGCGCGAGCAATCCGGCGAGGGCGAGCGCCGCGGACCGGAGGAGCCACGCGTCGAGCGAAGCCCCGAGGACTTCCGGTTTCCGCCGGGTGCGTGCCTCGAAACGGGGCAGCAGCGCAAGCACGCGTGCGCTGCCCTCGGCAACGTGTCCGACCTCGGCCGACGCCGATTCGAGGGTTCGGGCCAGTCTCCGGGCGGCGTCCAATCGCTCCGCGGCGGCATCGAACCGTGCGTCGAGGTCCGTGAGCCGGACATGCAGGGTGGGAGCGAGTCCCACCCGCGAGGCCGTGAAGGAGGGCGTACGGGCAATCTCCGCCGCAAGCGCTCCCCGCACCTGCCGAAGGACGTCCAGCGCCTCCCGCGCGCGATCGAGGCGGGCCGGTTCCGCGAGGCTGGCCCGGCCGACCACTTCGGCGAATCGTCGCGCGGCGAGGGTCAGGGCCTCCACCTCGCCGAGCATCTCCCCGTCGCGGCCGGAAAGGGCGTCGGCGACCCGCTCCGAGCTCTCCCGGAGAGCCTCGCCCGCCCCCCGAAGCGCCTCGAGCTCTGACCGGAAATCGACGATCCGCGACCATTCGCCCTGAAGGGAGTCGATCCCCGCGGCGAGGCGGGTCCACTCGGCCTGCAGCGTCCGTTCGGACTGGAGACGGGCGTCCGGTTCAGGGGGAATGCGGGCGATGAGCTCCAGCGAGCGGGTGCGCAGCGCGGCAACGCCGGAGTCGGAGGGGGTGGCGGCAGAGGGGGTCGACGCGGTCGAGGCGGTTGAGGCGGTCGAGGCGAGGGAGGTGGGCGAGGCGGCGGGAACCGACCTTCCGGCGAGGTTCTTCGCCAGGGTCGCGGCCGCCCGCGCGACGCTTCGCTGCTCGCCGGCGAGGGCGTATCGACGGTCGGCCTCGATCTCGTGTTCGTGGCGAACCACCGCGGCGAGGGCGAGAACGGCAACGCCGCAGAGGAAGGCGAGCCAGCCGATGATCGCGAGGAGCGTTCCTCCCGTTCCCGCGGAGTTCTTCGCGGCCGCCGGTCCGCCCGCGGGCGAGGAAGATGAGGGTTTGGACATGCGCGGATAATTCGCTAGCGCGGGTCGTGCATGGAGCGCCGGCCGGTGTCAGCGCGTGTTGACGATGTTAGTATACGCGGGGCCGGAGACAGGGATCCGCGACCGTAAGAAGCCGGACGACCGGCGCCCTTCACTCCCAAGGTACCAAAAGGAGTCTTGCGTGAAAAAGAGAGTTGGCAAGTGGAGCGCCGCCGCAGGTCTTGCTGCGGTGGTGACGCTTGGCGCGGGCTGCGCCAGCACTGACGATTTGAATGCCCTCCGGGCCGATCTCGACACTCTGAGGGGCGAGGCCGCCGCCGCCCAGGATACCGCGTCGGGTGCCGTGGCGGATGCGGAAGCGGCTCGGGACGAAGCCGGTCAGGCTTCCCGTACCGCGAATCGCGCCCTCAGCGCCGCCCGCGAGGCGCAGGCCTGCTGCGCCGCGAACAGCGAGAAGATCGAGCGCATGTTCAAGAAGTCGATGATGAAGTAGTCATCGACCGACGGCCCGGTCATCCGGAGGAGCTGTCTCCGACGGATGGCCGGGGCGTTTGCCGGCTCCCCACCGCGACGGGAATTCCGTTCGCGGTGGCGAGCGCCTCCTCGACCCGCTTCCAGTCCACCTTGGCCGGTGGGCTTCCCTCCGGCGTTGCCGCGATGATCGACGTGACCGCGTCGGTCATCGTGGGACGCGACTCTTCCGCCGGAACGTCGAGCTCCGGGTGCACCTCGATATAGAGCTCGTCTCCGGCCCATCCGGCCTTGACGCCCTGGTCCACGAGAGTGACGGGCGTGCCGGACCTCGCCAGCCCGTACAGCTCGACGATGTGCTCCGGGTACATGCGCACGCATCCGTGGCTGACCCGCATGCCGATGCTGTAGGGCCGGTTGGTTCCATGGATGAGGTATTCCGGAAGCCCCAGGTACAGTGCATGGGAGCCGAGCGGGTTGTCCGGACCGGGCCGGACCACGCGCGGCAGCGGCTCTCCTCGCTCCGCGTACTCCTCCCGGATCGACTCGGGCGGGGTCCAGGTCGGGCGGACCGCCTTGCGAACGATGCGGGTCTTTCCGAGGGGCGTCTCCCACCCGACCCGTCCGATGCTGATGGGCCACGTATGGACGAACGGCTCGCCCTTCGGGTAGTAGTAGATGCGCATCTCGGGGACGTTGATTACGAGGCCCGAGCGAGGCCCCGCCGGGAGAACGAACCTCGAGGGAAGCCGGATCGTGGTCCCGTCGCCGGGGAGCCACATGTCGACTTCGGGGTTGGCGAGCTGCATCTCCGAGATCCCCATCCCGAAGCGGCGCGCGATGTCGAGCAGGGTGTCGTCGTACGAGGCGGCGAAGGCTTGGGTGCGGCCGACGACCGAGCCCTCGGCATCGAGCCGCCACACCCCGCTGGAGGCAAGAGCGGTCGGGACCGTCGCCGCAACGGCGGCTGCCGCGGCGGCGCCGAGGAGGCGCGATGCCGCCCACCGCATCGCGGGCCGTCCGCCCGCCTGAGACGCTTGATGAGTTTTCATTTGCGAAGGATAGCTACCGGCCGGCCACTTCGTCCACGATCTGCCCCGTGAGCCCGAGGTATCGCTCCGGATCGAGCAGCTCCTCGATCGCTTCCCGGCCAAGATGCGGAGCCACCCGCGGATCCGTCGCGAGCTCCTCGCGGAACGCGGTTCCCTTTTCCTGCGCGGCCATGGCGACTTCATAGACGATCTCGTGCGCGGTCTGCTTGCCGACCCTTTCACCGAGGGCGAGCATCACCCGTTCGGACAGCAGGAGGCCGCCGAGGAGGTCCGCGTTCGCCTGCATTCGCCCGGGGAACGGCTCGAGGTTCTCGACAACGGCGCGCATCCGGGCGAGGAGGGCCCCGCAGTAGACCACGAGCTCGGGAACCGCGGCGAGCTCCACCCGGAGCGCCGAGGCGTCGCGTTCGTGTTCCTGGTAGAGCGCATCGGTGAGGGGAACCAGGAGCCCGCGGACGAGCCGCCAGAGGGCCACCGCAAGCTCGGTGCTCGCGGGGTTGCGCTTGTGCGGCATCGTGCTGCTTCCGACCTTCCCGGGGTGAAATGGCTCGTGCACCTCGCTGATTTCAGATCGCTGCAAATTATAGATCTCGTTGGCGATTTTCCCAAGGGTGCCCGCCACCTGCACGAGCAGCCACGCCATCTCGGCCACCCGGTCGCGGGCCGAGTGCCAGCAGATGCGAGGGGTCCCGAGACCGAGGCGCGAGAGCGCCCGGCGCTGCATCTCGAGCCCGTTCGGCCCGAAGGATGCCATGGTGCCGACCGCGCCGGTGATGTTGCCGACGAAGATCCGCGGCTCGGCTTCCGCGAACCGGTCGAGATGCCGGTCGATCTCGTCGACCCACACCGCGAGCTTGTAGCCGAACGTGACGGGAAGGGCGTGCTGGCCATGGGTCCGCCCGACCATCAGGGTGTCGCGGTGAGCGCGCGCCTCGGCGGCGAGCCGTTCGCGGATGGCGCGGAGATCGGCAAGGAGGAGCGGCCACGCCTCGCGCACCATGAGGACCATGCCGGTGTCGACGATGTCCTGGGTGGTGGCCCCGTAGTGGACGTACTCGCCGGCATCGCCGTCGCAGAGGGCGGCCAGGGCCCGGATCGCGGGCACGAGCGGATGGGCGGTGGAAGCGATCTCGCGGCCGATCGCGTCGAGGTCGACGAGCGCCGCGTCGGCCTTCCCGGCGATCTCGTCGGCCGCGTCCTCGGGAATGATCCCGAGCTCCGCCTGGGCGAGCGCGAGGGCGGCCTCGATGTCGAACCACTTCTGGACACGGTTCCGGTCGGAGAACACGGCCGCGACCCCGGGCGACGCGAAGGTGGCGCCGTAGAGGCGCGAATCGGTGATGTGGCTCGTCGTGCGGTGGCTCGTCGTCATGTCCGGTGGCTCCTCGCTTTCTGCCCGCGACGCCCGGCCCGGAAATCTCACCAACTTTCGTCGCGAGCGCGCCGAGACGCTGCGGTGGCGGGCCGCACGGACCGAAAGAGCGCATGCGCGCTGTCGAAGCGGCTTGAGGGAGTACGGCCCGTCACAGCGGATGGATCGGCGCTCGCAGCAGAGAGTTGGTGAGATTTCCGGCCTCGCTATACTGTCGCAGAACCGCGCGGGGAGAGCATCGAGGGTGGCGAAGTTGTGGGGAGGCCGGTTCACCGAGCCGACCGACGCCACGGTGGAAGCGTTCACGGCATCGGTCGACTTCGACCGGCGGCTCTACCGGCAGGACATCGCGGGCTCCGTCGCCCACGCCACCATGCTCGCCGAGGTCGGGGTGCTCGACGGCGACGAGCGCGACGCGATCGTGGCCGGCCTTCGCGGGATCGAGTCGGACATCGACGCCGGCCGCTTCGAGTGGTCCTCGTCGCTCGAGGACGTCCACATGAACATCGAGGCCGCGCTCACCGGGCGGATTGGCGAGGCGGGGAAGAAGCTCCACACCGGGC
>JAJECB010000522.1 GCA_022822245.1 Gammaproteobacteria bacterium | reverse complement strand
AGGAGGCCCGCCAGCACACAATTGGGTCCGTTCACCGGTCGCATCCGGCGTACCGGTACATGCGGGACGATGATGGGGAAGGCGTCGTGAGTGAGTAACAAGTCCATTCGCTCCACGGGGACCCCGCAGGCACGGGGTCCCCGTGGGGATGGTCAGTCCGCTGGACCGTCAGGGCGACGGCACGTTGTGGTGATGGGCGAGCGCGGTCGCCGTGCCCGCTACGACGAAGAGGGCGGCGTAGAGGCCCGCGAGGACGGTGCGGATGCGTTGCAGCTTCATGATGCGTCTCCTCTCTGAAGTCGGACTTGCTCCATGCGAGCGGAAACATGATGTCGCGGGGGCCAGCACGGGGATTGTCCAGGTACGAAGGTGGCCTGCGAAGATAGGACAAGACCAGGTAGAAAACTCCTCTACCGATGGCATCGTAAGGCGAGGTGGCGGATACCCAGGCCTTGCTCGAACCGAGCTTGCTGCCAGGTGGCGGGTCCAGGTGACCACGCACACAGGACATCGCGTCGCGCCCAGGCACCGTTGAGTCGCCTCGAACGCACGACCAGAGATCCGGCTCCGGTCCAATGATTCCATGATGGCGAAGTTCGTGTCCCTATCCCGCACGGACCCCGGCTGGAAGTCTGTCAGAGAGATTCGGTAGTTTGATCCCCTTCAGTGGGTATCATGCAGTCGGTCGGGTTTCAGGCATGAACGGATTTCGCAGTGACAGCGACAAGGGAGAACAGGACGAGGGGGAGCCACGTGGTGGCACGGGGGCGGTATGAACGGGACGCCGGGTCGTACCTCCCAGGCGGTCGTACAGGAGGCTATCAGACGCGGACCGTCGGTCCCCGGATCCTTGCCGGAACGCTCAGACGGTGAGCCGCCAGGACATCTTCGACCGCATCGTCGCCTCGCTCAACGAAGCGATGTTCGACGATGCGCAATGGCCCCAAACCTCGGCACTGGTCGACGAGATCTGCGGAAGTAAGGGCAACATCCTGGTCTCGGGCGAAGGAGGGCTCGGAGACGACCTCGAAGTCTACTTCGCGCGCTGCTGCTACCGGGGAGAGCGCAGGGAGGAGTTCGAGGAAGAGTACTTCCGGCTCTACCACCACATCGACGAGCGGGGCCCGCGCCTTCGAAGGCTCCCCGACAGCCGGATCGTGAGCATCGAAGACCTCTACACGAACGACGAGAAACGCACGTCCGTCGCCTACAACGAGATGCTCGCGCGCTCGGACACCAGTGACTGCCTCCACGTGCGGCTCGACGGGCCGGACGGATCGCGGATCATCTGGACAGCGGCAGATCCAGTCGACGACGAGGGGTGGTCATCAAAGCGCGTCGAGACCATCTCTCGCCTCCTTCCCTACATCCGACAGTACGTCCGCGTCCGTCTCGCTCTCGTCAATGCAAAGGCGCTCGGCTCGACCATGGCGAGTCTCCTCGAGAGTGCCCGGTGCGGCATCATCCAGCTCGATCCCAGGGGGCGCGTCGTCGGGGCGAACCAGCGCGCCCAGGAACTCCTTCGAAAAGGCCGGGGGCTGAGCGACGCGAAGGGGCGCGTCCAAGCGTGGCTCCCGGAGGAGGACGCGAAGCTGCAGCGGATCATAGAAGCAGCGATCCCGCGCTTCGGCGGTCCAGGGATCAGCGGATCGATGGTGGTCACACGCCCAGTCGACCTGCCGCCCCGGCTCGTCGTGCACGTGAATCCGGTAGGGAACGGACGCCCCGATCTTCGGGCGAGCCGGGTAGCCGCGATCGTGCTCGTGGTGGAGCCAGAAGCCCGGATGAGCGCAGATCCCGAGCTCGTCGCCGGCGCCCTCGGGTTGACGGCCGCGGAGACCCGCGTCGCCATCATGCTGGCGGAAGGCTGCACACTTCGCGACATCGCCGCTGCGACCGGGCGGAGCACCGGGACGGTTCGGTGGCACCTCAACCAGATCTTCAACAAGAACCGCATCTCTCGGCAGGTCGAGCTCGTGCAGCTCGTCAGGTCGATCTCCATGATGGCAAGAAATCCGGACTGATCTGCCCGCCGACGCGCGTGGCGGACCGTGCGCCCGGTACCTTCAGCAATCCAGCGTCACCTCCATACCCGATCAATTGATAGGGGCGGGCAGCCGCTCGCCTTTCCTACTCTCGACATTCCCTGGACGAAGCGCCCCGCCGATGCGCCGCTTGGACTCTTGCGGGCGACGCGAGGGGGCGGACTGGGAGCAGCGCGGCATCCGTGCAACAGGAGGAGCCGTACACGAAGACAAGGGGCGGTCCACTGCCCCGTCACCGGGGATACCTCGCGATGAGGGCTACGAGACATCGTGTGGAGCAGGCAAGAGGGAGGACGGCAGTGAGGAAGGAGCAAGCGCGCCGGTAGATCGCGGCACTTAAGGCCATCATTCAGGCACTGATGCGAGAGCTGTACTTGGGAGCGGGGAGCGAGAACGCGACCCTTGACTTCGTGGTGACCCTGAGCCGGAGCAGGCTTGCCACCACGACAGTCCAGTACGCGACCTCGGACGGGACGGCGACCGAAGGCTCCGACTACACCGCAAAGTCCGGCACCCTCACCTTCGGATTCAACGAGACCTCGAAGACCATTTCGGTCGACGTGCTCGACGACGGGCATGACGAGGGAAACGAGACCATGACCCTGACGCTCTCGAACCCAACAGGGGCGAAGCTCAAGGACGCGACCGCGACCGGGACCATCAAGAACTCGGACCCGATGCCACAAGCATGGATCACGCGCTTCGGACGGACCGTCGGGAGCCAGGTCGTGGACGCGGTCGGAAACCGCTTCAATGGCAATTCGGGGACGCACGTCACGGTAGGAGGGATGAACCTGATGGGCGGCGGAGCGGAGCCGCCGGAAGAGGAGCCGACCTCGAAGCTTCGCCTTCCGGACTGGGACGAGCGAAGGAAGCTCGATGCCCGGACCCAGAGCATGACCACGCAGGAGGCCATCCTTTCGAGCGCGTTCCACCTCTCGACCGGTACCAGGCAAGAAGGTTACGGGGCCTTCTCGGCGTGGGGGCGGTTCGCAAGCGGGGGATTCGACGCAGAGGAGGACGACGTCACCCTGAACGGCGATGTGACCACCGGCATGCTCGGGGTGGATGGCGAGTGGGAACGCCTCCTCGCAGGCGTGATGGTGACCCGGTCAAAGGGCGACGGTTCCTACCAACTGAGCCCGGAAAGGGGCGACGACGAGGGCAAGGTCGAGAGCACGCTCACGGGCGTCTTCCCCTATGCCCGGGTGAACCTCAACGCCCGGGTCTCGGCCTGGGGCGTTATCGGAACCGGGTCGGGCGAGCTCACGCTTCGCCGGGAAGGCCGGGAAGGAGCTGGAGCGGAGGTGCTTCAGACCGACCTTGGCATGCGCATGGGGGCGGTTGGGCTTCGAGGGAGGCTGCTCGACGGCACCGGAGGCTCCGGCATTGGGCTCAACCTCCGGTCCGACGCGATGTGGGTCAGCACGGAGACGGACAAGACGAAAGGCATGGAGAGCGCCGAGGGCGAGGTGTCACGCCTTCGGCTCATCCTCCAGGGCGAGCGCCGATTCGCGATGGAAGGTGGAGGTTCCTTCGTTCCGAGAGCGGAGCTCGGCGTACGCGTCGACGGCGGGGATGCAGAGACCGGGACCGGCCTCGAAGCGGGCGCCGGCATTCAGTACACCTGGGGCTCGTTCACCATGGAGGGCCAGGTGCGGGGCCTCGTCGCGCACGAGGAGTCGGGCTACGAGGAGTGGGGCGCGAGCGGGGCGATTCGCGTGAACCCAAGCGCCTCCGGTCGGGGTCTCACCGCGTCGCTCACCCCGGTGTGGGGCAACACCGGGAGCGCGACGGAGCGGCTATGGGGCGCGCAGGATGCGCGTGGTCTCGGTGCCGCAGGTGAATTCGAGCCAACCGCGAGAATGGATGCGGAGCTCGGGTACGGCTTCGGGGTTCCGCGCACGCCCTGGGTCGTGACTCCATATACGGGGATGTCGCTCAGGGAAGGCGCCGGACGGAGCATCCAGGCGGGCACGCGCTGGAACCTGGCACCGGGTGCGGTTCTGGGGTTGGAAGCGACGCGTGAGGAAGGAACCGGCGAGAGAGGGCCGCAGCACGCGATTCAGTTCCGGACGGAGGTTCGGTGGTAGGGGACGAATCGGGAGCGAGCGGGCGAACTCGCCCCTGGCACCTTTGCTCAGTGAATCGAAGGTCGTCACACGCCCGGTCAATCTCCCGCATCTCTCGCCAGGTCGAGCTCGTGCAACTCGTCAGGTCGATCCCCATGATGGCGAGAAGTCCGGACTGACCCGGCCACCGGCGCGCGTGGCGGACCGTGCGCCCGGTACCTTCAGCAATCCAGCGCCACTTCAACACCCTATCAAACGATAGGGGCGGGAAGTCGCTCGCCTTTCATACCCTCGGGGCTGCCCGCACGGAGCGCCCCGCCGATACGCCGCTTCGCCTGTCGCCAACGACGCGATACGGCGGGCCCGAGAGCAGCCCGGGATTCGTGCAGCAGGAGGAGCCGTACAAGAAGACAAAAGGGGCGGACCACCGCGCGGTCACCCGGGAGCCCACACGACGGGGGATACGCAGCCTTGTCGCGCGGAGCAGGCAAAGGGAGGAAAGGCAGTGGACGAGGATGAAGCCCGCCGGCAGATCGCAGCACTGAAGGCGATCATTCAGGCACTGATGCGCGAACTCTACTCGGGAGAGGGAAGCGGGAACGGAAGGAAGTTCTTTGACTTTCTGCTCGAGGAAGACGAGGTGCTCGCGATGGCGATCGCGAACGAACTCGGAGAGGGAGAGCTGGCGCAGGCCTTTGGCTTTGAGACAGCTGGGTTGGACTCGGAACGGGACGAGCTCGCGGCGAGTCCGGTAGCGCCGCACCTGAGCGAAGAGCAGCGGGCTCGGGCACGCGTCGCACTCCTCGCGCACGCGGAGTCAGACAACGCGCATACCTTCGCGATCCGGGCACCCGAGCGCCCAGACGGGCCGCCGCTTACCGACGAAGAACGCGTGCGGCTCGGCGAGGAGGCGTACTTGGGGCGGATCGAGATCGATGTCTTGCACGAGCACGAGGGCTGGTCCGGCTTCACCCAAACGTTCATGGTCCGTTGCCGGCCACCCCGAAGTCATGAAATGAACGGGGGCGCCGGAGACGCAGGAGGCTGACGCGGCGCCGATGAGGGCTGCGTTTGGCTGCGCGGCGGGTCAAGATGTGGGCGGAGGCGGGACGGTGGTCGCATTGCTTTTTGGCGGCCGGGCGTGGCCCGGTCCCCGGACCCAAACTGACCTTGGTCTGCACTCCCGAGCCCCGCAATGTACCCGGCCACGAGCCGAGGACGAACGGCAAATTGAGCCGCCCTACCCAGGTGCGAGTCACACGCGCAGACCCACCCCGCCTCCGCGCCACGTTCAACGAGGGGACCATCATGAGCGACGTGCTTCACGTTGTCCATCCTCGCGCCGCGGGGTTGGACGTTCACAAGATGCAGATCACCGCCACGGTGCGCCTTTGCGCCGGACATGACTGTCGCTGGTCATGCGGTGCATGGAATGGCAGTCGAGGGCTGGGGCACTTCGACGCGGCCGGGTTCACCCGCCGAATCGGCGACACCTGCATCGTGGTCCGCCGGGCCTGCGACCTCTTCGGCTGACCCGCGGCGCCGAATCGGGCCGTTGACTGCGCGCGAACCCCGTTGATAAAGTCGGCCGCAGGATCTGGCCCTGCAAAGGGTGTCCGGCCGACAGGAATCTCCAAGCCACGCAGCGAGGTTGAACACGTATCGAAGTACTCCACAAGCCAATCAGGAATCCAAAGGGAGGTCGCCATGGCCATGCTCAATCTGCATTCCTCAAGCCGTTCGCTCGCCTTCAGCGCGGTCGTCGCCGGCGCTCTTCTCGCGCAGGGCGCCATGGCCGAGACCCCGACCCTCGGACCGGGACCGGCCGTCAAGCTCAAATGGGTCGGGGGCGACACCCCCCAGCAGCGCCAGCACAAGGTCATGCTGGAGTGGGGCAACACAATCATCCCCGAACGAAGCAACGGCCGCGTCACCTTCGAGATGCTGACCGTGTCCGACCTCGGCGTTACCGGCGCCCAGATCGGACGCCTGCTGGAACGAGGGTCCATCGACCTCTCCAAGGTCGGCGCGCAGCAGCTCTCGGGCGAGTTCCCCATCATCGAAATGGCCGATCTGGCCCTTCAGTCTCCCGACCTGGACGGTGCGCGCACAGTGGGCGAAATGGCGATGCCGGCCATCAACGAGGAGCTCGAGTCAAAGGGGATCAAGCTCCTTGCGATGTGGCCGTTCGGCGCGCAGGTGTTCTATTGCAAGGGCGACGTGGCCGGCATTTCCGACATCGACGGAAAGAAGGTCCGCGGCGCCGGGGCCACGATCCAGAAGTGGCTTCGCTCGGTCGGCGCCGAGCCACTGGACATCGGTTTCGCGGAGGTCTACACCGCGCTCGATCACAACGTGACCGACTGCGCGATCACCGGCATCATCTCCGGTTATACGCAGAAATGGTGGGAGGTCACCGATTCCCTCTTCGTGCTGCCGGTCCAATGGGGAGTCAACTTCACCGGCGTCAATCTGGATAGCTGGAACGAGCTCCCGGAAGACGTGCAGGAGTTTCTCGCCGCCAATTTCGCGGAAATGGGCCGCGACCTGTGGGCGCGGCAGGGCCAATGGGACGAGGAGGGCGTCACCTGCAACACGGGCGCCGGCGATTGTCCGTATGGCCCCCCCGGCAACATGAAGCGCGTGGACCCGACGGACGAGGACCTGGCGAGAACCCGAGACGGGCTCAAGGAGATCAGCCTCGCGGACTGGCTCACGCGATGCACGGGGTGCGGCGCGCAGTACAACGCGGTCATCGCACCGATTTCCGGCGTGACCGCTCCCTGACCGCCGGCCGGGGGCCCAGGCGATCGGCTCCCCCGATTGCCGGAGGCCCGGTGCCGTCCGGAAAGGGGCTCCGGCCCGGATGGGCGGGGCCCCTTGCTGCCCGGTGGAACGGTCTCCCGTCCGGCCAGCGAGGGTGGTGACTCCCGATGGGCAAGCTGGTTGATCGCGCGCTGCGCGTCGTCGACCGGGGCATCACCCTCGCCGCGTTGCTGGCCGGGGTCCTGCTGCTGCTGCTCGCGTTCCTGATCTCCTGGACCGTCATCTCGCGCAAGCTCGGAGGCCCCATACCGCCCGCCATCGACGAGATCGGGGGGTTCTCGGTGGCGGTGGCTTCGGCCTGGGTCATGGCCTGGGGGCTCAAGGCGAAGGGCCATATCCGGATCGATCTCGTCTATCGGCGGTTTCCCGTCGCATGGCGGGGCGTGCTGAACGGCCTCGCCCTCACCCTCATCGCCGCCTTCGCCGTCTTCATCGCCTGGCGCGCCTGGAGCGTGGTCCTGGTGAGCGCCGAGCGCGGCGCCATGACGCCGAGCGAGCTCTCCACGCCCCTCGCCTGGCCCCAGGCGGCCTGGGCCGTCGGGTTCTCTCTGTTCGCCCTCTACGCATGCCTGACCTGGGCGTCGGTGCTCTTCGAGCTCCTCGCACGACGGCTCGAATCGGTCGCGACCCGCCACGGGCCCGACCCCGGCGAATGGGGAGGGGAGCTCCTCTCCTCACCCGGCGCGATGGAAGAACCGGCGGAGAAGACGTAGCTCCGGATCCCATGGACGACCTTGGCCTCATCCTCCTCGCGAGCTTCGGCCTGATGCTGCTGCTGCTCGCGCTCGGCATCTACGTCGGCGTGATCATGGCCGCGCTCGCCGTCTTCGTCTCGCACTTCTTCAGCGGCCACGCCGACTACCTCGAGGCGGGCATCGTGGTGTGGCCGATGATGCGAAGCTTCGTGCTGGTGGCACTCCCCCTGTTCATCCTCATGGGGGAGCTCCTCGTTCGAAGCGGGGTCACCAACCGGCTGTACTGGGCGCTCGACCAGTGGTTCCACGTGCTGCCCGGCGGCCTGCTGCACACCAACATCGCGAGCTGCGCGGTCTTCGCCTCGGTCTCGGGTTCCAGCGTCGCCACTGGCGCCACGATCGGCACGGTCGCGCTGCCGGCCTTCCGCGAGCAACGCTACAACGAACGGCTGGTCCTCGGATCGCTCGCGGCAGGGGGAACCCTCGGCATCCTCATTCCCCCGAGCATGGCGCTCATCATGTACGGCCTGCTCACCGAGACCTCGATCGGGCAGTTGTTCATCGGCGGAATCGTTCCGGGCATCTGCCTCGCCGGCCTGTTCATGGCATTCATCGGCGCGGCCGCGATCGCCCGCCCCGCGATTGCCGGCCGTACGCGATCGTCCGTGCCGCTGCGGGAGAAGGTCTTCGCCCTGGTCCACGTTCTTCCGGTGCTGTTCGTCGTGTTGTTCGTGCTGGGGTCCCTCTACCTCGGATTCGCGACGCCCTCGGAATCCGCCGCGCTGGGGGTGGTCGCCGCGCTCATCGTCGCGGCCGGCTACCGGCGCCTCAACCGGGCGATGCTGCACCAGGCCCTCATGTCGACCGCCCGCACCCTCGCCATGGTGATGCTGATCCTGATGGGCACCCTGATCTTCAACTTCGTCATCACTTTGCTCGGGGTTCCGCGGGCGCTCGCCTCACTGGTCGCGGCCGCCCCTCTGTCGCCGCTCGGCATACTCCTTGTCATCGCTCTCTTCTACCTGTTCCTCGGCATGTTCATGGAGTCGTTGCCGATGATCATCACCACCATCCCGGTGATCTTCCCGGTAGTCATCACCCTCGGCTACGACCCGGTATGGTTCGGCGTGCTGCTGGTCCTGCTGATGGAGGCCGCCCTCATCACGCCCCCCGTGGGCCTCAACCTCTTCGTCATCCAGGGCGTGCGCCTGACGAAAGGCCCGATGTCGGATGTCATGCTGGGCTCCCTGCCGTTCCTCGCGATGATGCTGGTCATGATGGGCCTCATCATCGCGTTTCCCGAGCTCGTCCTGTGGCTGCCGGCGCAGATGATTCAATGAGCGGCTCGGTCGCCGGGCGTCTCGCC
>JAJECB010000123.1 GCA_022822245.1 Gammaproteobacteria bacterium | reverse complement strand
CAGGATCGACGCTATGCGCGCAACCGCCGCCTCGTCGCGCAATGTGCGGCTGATCTGGGACTGTGACATGGAACCAGCATGCCACGCGGAAAATCCACTGTCCAGACAAAAATCTCATGACATGGGAGGGCTAGCCCGCATATCTCACCAACCTCCTGCTGCGGACGCCAATCTGCTCGCTGTGACAAGGCGTACTCCCTCAAGCCGCTTCACCGTAGTGTCGATTACGCCTTCAGCAGCGCGAAGCGCTCTTTCGGTCCGTGCGCCTTGTCACAGCGGCATCTTGACGCCCTCGCGACGAAAGTTGGTGAGATATGCGGGCTAGGGAATCCGCCGGACGGTGTGGACTCGGGTTCATCTTCCTCGCACTCGTCGTCGATGCGGTGCGTCAGCGTGAACTCGCCCTGGCGAGGATGGGTGTCGGCTCGAGGTTTCCGGCACGACGGAGCGAGCCGGCTCGGGAATGGGAAGCCTCACTCCGACCCCGTTGTCGGAGCGCGAACCGGTCGTGAATCGACCCGCGGCCGGGGAGCCGGCCGCGGGAACCCTATTCGACGACGAAACGCGGGGTGAACGAGGCCGGAGCGAGGGAGGTTCCGGTGCCGAGCTCGTCCACGTTTTCGAGATCCACGAGGCGTATCGCCGGCCCCAGGTGAATGAGGTCGAGCCGGCCCTCGAGCAGGCGCACCGCCTGCTCGATGCCCAGGCGACCCTGGATGACCGGAAAGTCCGTGGGCGCGGCCTGAATGCGCCGGCGCTTGATGCCGCGGTAGACCGCATGGGTGAAGTAGTCGGCGAGGATGCCGATCTCCCCCAGCCGGCCTCGCGCGCGAAGCGCGCTTACCGCCACCTCGGCGGTCACCGCGCTGCCGACGATCCAGTCCACGTCGGGTCTTTCCTCGAGGGCCTCCTCGAGCAGGATGAGCTGGATCTCCCTCCCGGTGTCCCCGTACTTGGTGACGACGATCTCCGCCGAGCTCGCCTCGAGCGCTTCGCGAAAGCCGGCTTCGACGAACGGCACCCAGCCCGACCCTTCCGGGCCGGGAAACCAGGCGACCTTGACCGGCGTCGACCCTTTCGGGTGCTGGCGCGCGAGGTAGTCCCCGATGCTGCTCCCCATGATGGTCCAGGACACCCCGGTCTTGGCGCTGATGCCGGGGTCCGCGATGTCGTTCACGACCGCCGTCACCGGCATGCGCCGGGCGATCTCGAGCACCGTCGGGGTCAGGCCCTCGAAGCTTACCGTGCCGACCACGAGAACGTCGGTTCCCTCGGCGGTGCAGTCCTTTACCTGGGTGATCTGACGGGCGAGGTTGGGATACCCCCCCGCTTCCACCACCTGGAGCGTCACCCCGAGCCGTTCGGCCTCGAGCACCATGCCGTAGTTGACGCTCAGCCAGTACGAATCCTTGAGGTGCGGATAGGAGGCGCAGATCCGCCACTTCTTCGTCGCCCTTTCGAGCGGCACGTAGCGCACCGGGCGGGACCGGCTCGTATAGTCGTACGGCACCGCCCAGGTCTCGAGCTCCCAGACCGGCTCCTCGGCGCCGGCACCGAGAGCGAGAACCATCGAGGCAAGCGCGGCCGCCGCCCGGGACCGGATCCGGCGCGGCATGCTCCCCACGGAAGTGCGAACGGGGATAGACTCGCCGCGAAGGGCGCAAATCTCACCGGTCTTCGTCGCGATGGCGAGAGAATCGGCGTCCGCGGCCCGGGCTCGTCGAGATTCGCGCGCATGCACCGGTGTCGCTTCAATGAAATTCGGCATTGCCACGAGACTGTTTCTTGCCTTTGCCGCGATTGCCGCGCTGTCGCTGGCTTCGGGCGGTGTCGGATGGTGGATTCTCAAGGATGTGGAGACCGCCCAGACGACGATCGTCGAGCGGGCCATGCCCGCGGTGGCCGACGCCCGGTTGGCGGCGGAGATCGCCGGGCGGATTGTCGCACGCAGCCCCCGGCTCACCAACGCGGCGACCGAGGCGGAGCGCGAAGCGGAGGCCGCCGCCCTGTTCCGGCTTGCCGAGCGTCTCCAGGCCGCGCTCAATCGAAGCGCCGGGTACGGATACTCCGAGACCGAGCTCGAGACGTTGCGGGTGACCGCGGAGCGCCTGCGCGAGAACCTGAGCGCGCAGAACTCCCTGGTGACGGCCCGGATCGACGCCGCCGGGCGTCTCGCCGACACCATCGCGCAGGCGCTCGAAGCGGCCCAAGGGCTGTCCGACCTGTCCGAGACCCTGGTTTCCAACGCCGCGGCCGGCACCACCGCGGTGATCTCCAACCTGTACGAGCTGGTCGAATCCGAGGATCGTATCGAGGAAAGCCTGGAGGCCCTCGATCGACTGTATGAAGAGGACGTCTTCCTGATGGAACGCATGTTCGAGCTCAGGCTGCGTGCGTCCCAGGTCGGTCTGCTCCTCAATCAGCTCTCGCGGGCCGGCACGCACGACGAGGTCGCGTGGATCGAGAACGCGCTCGGGGGGAACCTTCGCATTCTCACCCGAAGGGTGCGGAGCATTTCCGATCCGGTCCGTCTGCGGCAGGCGCGGGAGCTGCTTCGGAAGCTGCTCGGCACCAGCGCCGCCGGTCCGGACAACGCGTTCGATCTCCGGCGCCGGGTGCTGGAGCTCGACGCCGCGATCGAGTCCCTCACCGCCGACAACCGCGCGCTCTCGGAGTCTCTCGGCGACTTCATCGTGGAGCTGGTCGGGGAGTCGCAACGGCTCGCCGAGAACGCCGCCGCGGGCGCGAGGGAGGCGGTGGATGCGGGGCTTCTCACCCTCCTCCTCCAGACCGTCGTGGTGCTCGTGGTCGCGGGGCTGATCCTGTGGCTGTACGTGCAGCGCAACGTCATCGCGCGGCTCGAGGCCCTGGCCCTCGTCATGCGGGACCTCGCGCGGGGCGACCTCGACGTCGAGGTCCGTACGAGCGGGAGCGACGAGCTCTCCGAGATGGCCGAGACGGTGCGGGTCTTCAAGGAGCAGGGGCTGGTCAAGCGCGAGCTCGAAAGGGAGCGCGAGCGAACGGAAGCGGAGCTCCGGCGGCACAAGAGCGAGCTCGAGGTGCTGGTGGCGGAGCGCACCGCGCAGCTCTCCGATGCCAACGCGAGGCTGCAGGTCGAGGTCGACAATCACGCCAGGGCGAGAGAACGGGCCGAGACCGCCAACCAGGCGAAGAGCGAGTTCCTCGCGGCCATGAGCCACGAGATCCGCACCCCCATGAACGGCATCCTCGGCATGCTTCGCATCGTCGGCGACAGCGCTCTCACGGACGACCAGCGGGCGAGGCTCGCGGTCATTCAGTCGTCGAGCCAGACCCTGCTCGGCATCCTCAACGACATCCTCGACTACTCGAAGATCGAGACCGGGGAGATCGTCCTCGATCCGCGGGATTTCGATCTGCGGCAACTGGTCGAGGACCTCCTCGCCCTGATGCGGTTCCGCGCGACCGAGAAGGGACTCGGGCTCGAGACCCGGATCGCCGGCGACGTGCCCGAGTTCGTCAAGGGCGATGCCGGCAAGCTCAGCCAGATCCTGCTCAACCTCATCGGCAACGGGCTCAAGTTCACCGAGGAGGGTCGGGTGGGGCTCACCATCGAGAGGGCGCCCGGGACGAGCGATGGAGAGGTGACGCTGCGTTTCGAGGTCGAGGATACCGGCCTCGGAATCTCCCGCGCGGAGCAGCGGCGCGTGTTCGAGCCCTTCTACCAGGTCAATCCGCGGGATTCGCGCCAGCAGGGCGGTACCGGTCTCGGGCTCGCGATCTCGCGCCGGCTGGTCGGGGCGATGGGCGGCGCCCTCTCCGTCTCGAGCGAGGCGGGCCGGGGCTGTCGGTTCTCCTTCGAGGCGAGGATGGACGAGGGAGACCGGGCGGCCATCGCCCCGGCGCGGTTCGAGCTCCCGTCCAGCCACCCCGAGCTCGGCGTCCTCTCCGTGCTGGTCGTCGAGGACAACGAGATCAACGCCATCGTGGTGGAGGGGTTTCTCGACCACATGGGCCACGAAACGACCGTCGTCGGCACCGGAGAAGCCGCGGTGCAGGCGGTCGGGGAGCGGGCGTTCGACGTCGTGCTCATGGACATCTCCCTGCCGGGCATCGACGGGGTGGAGGCGACGAGGCGCATTCGCAATCTCGACCGGTCTGCGCACCGGGAGCTGCCGATCATCGCCATGTCGGCGCACGTGTTCCAGAACGAGATCGCCCACGTGCTCGACGCCGGGATGAACGCCTTCGTCGGCAAGCCGGTGTCTCCGGAGCGGCTCGCCGAGGCCCTTGCGCAGGTCGTGCTGCGCCGAAAACGCGGGGTCGTGGTGCCGGTGGAGCGCGCGTCCGACGATGGCCGCCACGCGGTCCTCAATCGCAGCGTCCTCGAGGACGATTACCTGATCCTGGGTCCGGAGAAGACCGGGCGCATGGTCGACGCGTTCTTCGACGGCGCGGTTCGCAAGGTGGAGCAGCTCGCCCACGCGGTGGCGGGCGAGGACTGGTCCACGGTGGCCTATATCGCCCACAACCTGAAGGGCAGCGCGGCGAGTCTCGGACTGAGCGCGCTCGAGAATCGGGCGCGCGGTCTCGAGGTCCGCGCCAGGAAGGAGGCCGGCTCCGAGATCGCGCGGGACTTCGACTCGTTCATCGCGCTGTTCGAAACCTCGACGGCGGCATTGCGCGCCTGCTGGAGGAAGCTCGACGGACCGCAACCGGATCAGCGCGCGGAGACCTCGGCGGCGAACATGTAGCCCTCACCGTGAACGGTGATGATGAGTTCCGGTGATTGCGGGTCGACTTCCAGCTTCTGGCGCAGCCTTCGAACCAGCACGTCCACCGTGCGGTCCCCCGGGTCCCACGACCGGTGGGTGATGCATCCGAGCAGCCGCTCCCGCGTCAACACGGTCCCCGGGTGGGCGATCAACGCGCTCAGGAGCTCGAACTCCGCCCGGGTGAGGGCCACGCGGTCGCCTTCGGGGGACACCAGCCGGCGCGAACGGATGTCGAAGCGCCAGCCCGAGAACGTCTTCACCTCGGAGACCGAAGGGGCGCGGGCCGTCGTCCGGCGCAGCAGGGTCTTGACCCGGGCGAGGAGCTCGCGGGGATTGAACGGCTTGGTGATGTAGTCGTCGGCCCCGATCTCGAGCCCCACGATCCGGTCGACGTCGTCGGTGCGTCCGGTCACGAGGATGATGCCCACGTCGGAGTTCGCGCGAATGAACCGGGT